>NZ_JBYSXL010000044.1:0-38414 GCF_058782155.1 Methylobacterium sp. FW306-05-D | reverse complement strand
GCTGCGGGGCCGCGGATTGGGGGCCGTGCTGGGCCGGCTGGTTCGGCCCGCGCTCGGAGGTCAGGCTGGCGAAGACGCCGGAGACGCCGGGTGTGGCCAGGATCGCGCCCTCGGCCCGGCGCCGGATCGGCTCGAAGCGCTCGGCCTCGCTGGGGTCGATCAGGATCGAGAACATCACCCGGTCGGTGGGGTCGACCACCACCTGCGACAGGCGACCGGAGGCGGGCAGGGTGGTGCCCGCGGCATCGACGGTCACGGTCGAGAGCACCTTCAGGACGTCGTCACGGGTGATCGCCAAGGGTCTGGCTCCTTGCCGCGTCCGGCGGGAGCCGAGGCGCGGCGACAATCGGGGGATCGCGGGTGTTGCGGCCCCGGCCGGGCCGCCCGCGACGAACCCATGCGACAGCACAGGCGCCGCCCGAGCGCAAGCGCTTCCCGGCTCCGTCGGGGGCGAGACCCCTGGTCGCGGCGGGCTCCGCGGCCGGCCCGGCCCGGGTTTCGTTCAATTCGTTCAGATTCCGGTAGGCATGAGTCGAGGGGAGGGGTCCGATTTTGCGTCCGCCCGGCGCTCCGCGACGTTCGATGCAGCACAAGAGAGGGCGCCCGCCGGCGGCCTCGACCGCTGCAGGATCGTTCCATCGTGCTCCCCTGGTCTCGCGTGCTTCCCGGTCTGCGCTCCCGGTCTTCGGCGCCCGCACCGGCCTCGACGCTGCGCCCGCGCGGTGAGGTCGCCGATCGCGACCTCACCATGAGCCGGTACCTCCTGCGCTTCTCCCGGCCGGTCTCCGCCCGCTACGAGATCGATACCGGCCGCGAACGGGCGCTCCACCTGCGCCGCACGATCCTCATCGGGCTCGTGTTCCACAACGCCTACAACCTGACGACCGCGCTGCTGATGCCGGAGATGCTGCCCCTGGGGCTGGCCCTGCGGCTGTTCCTGGTGACGCCGCTGGGCCTGCTGCTGGCGTGGTCGGTCACCCGGATGCCGGGACCGCGGCGCGAGCGCATGGTCACGGCCACGATGCTGCTGATGACGGCGGTGCCGATCCTGCTGTTCAGCCTGGAGCGGGAGGCGATGAGCGCCATCTGCTACATCGAGTACCCGCTGATGATGGTGTTCGCCACCATGATGCTGGTGCTGCGCTTCCCCCACGCCCTGATCCTCACCGGCCTCAGCGCGACGGCCTCCTTCGCCAGCATCGCCCTGCGCACCGACCTGCCCCCCGAACTCGCCCTCTGCCTCGCCTTCCAGACCCTGGCCGGCGGCTTCTTCGTCCTCTACGGCAACCATCAGATCGAGGGCGTGCGGCGGCGGGCCTACCTCGTTTCCCTGCGCGAGATCCTGCGCTCGGCCGGCCTCGAGCAGGACCGGCGCGTGCTGACCGCCCTGTCGGAGACCGATGCCCTCACCGGCCTCGCCAATCGCCGCGCCCTGGATTCGGCCCTGGCCAAGACGGCCGGGGAAGCGCGCGGCACCGCCCTGCTGATGCTCGACGTCGACCACTTCAAGCGCTTCAACGACGCCTACGGCCACCCGGCCGGCGATGCCTGCCTGCGCCGGATCGCCGAGGCCCTGGCGGGGGAGACGCGGGGCGGGCGCGACTGCGTGGCCCGCTACGGCGGCGAGGAATTCTCCATCCTCATGCGGGGCTGCGATGCCCGCGCCGTCGCCCGCGTGGTCCGGCGCCTGCGCGCCGGCATCGCCGGACTGGAGATCCCGCACGCCGCCCGTGGCGACGGCCAGGCCTTCGTCACGGTCAGCATCGGCGTCGCCCTGGCGTCGGCCGGGCGCACGACCTCGCCGGCCGAACTCCTGGCCGAGGCGGATGCCGCCCTCTACGACGCCAAGGGCCTCGGCCGGAACTGCCACGTGATCCGGGCGATCGGCGAGCCGGGCATCGTCCTCGACGACCGCCGCCTCGGACGGCTCGGCGCCATGCGCCGGAAGACGGCCCGTCCGGCCGCCCAGGCCGCGCGCCATCCCGAAACCAATGCGGCCCTGGCTCGTTGAGCACACGACCCGGCCGGCGACGACCGCGCCGGAAAGCCTTTTACGACGAGTTGGAGACTGCGATCCCATGCACCAGGGCAACCACCGCGACCACGAGGGCGCCAAGAAGCTGTTCGCCCTCATCAAGGACGTCAAGGTCGCGATGATGACCACGGCCGACCAGGACGGGAAGCTCTACAGCCGCCCGATGTGGTGCCAGGAGGCGGACGAGAACGGCGACCTGTGGTTCTTCACCAAGCTGCACTCGCCCAAGACCGCCGAGATCAGCAAGGACAACCAGATCAACCTCGCCTATTCGGACCCGTCGAGCCAGACCTACGTCTCGATCGCCGGCAAGGCCGAGATCGTCACCGATCAGGCGGTCATCGACGACAAGTGGAGCGAGAGCCTGAAGACCTGGTTCCCCAACGGCAAGACCGACCCCGAGGTCGCCCTGCTGCGCGTGCACCCCGAGAAGGGCGAGTACTGGGACAGCCCGAACGCCACGATGCTGCACCTCTACGGCTACGTGAAGGCCGCGCTGACCGGCGAGTCGCCCAAGACCGAGACCAAGAAGGTCGATCTCGCCTGAGCCGCGGGACCCGGCACTGTTTTTCGAGGGCGGCGTGCCGAGGGGTGCGCCGCCCTTCTTCGTCGCCTCGTGGGAGCGCGATCGGCCCGGATCAGCACCGCGCCGGCGGCGGGGATCGCCCCGGGGGACGGCCGTCGGCGGATAGCGGTGGATGACGGATCTTGCCTGTTGTCACGGCGCCCCGGCGGGCCCAACCCTGCGACCCTGTCCGGCGCAACCCTGGCGTTACGGTCGCGTTGATGGAACAGTCGCGGTTCCGGCCTCCCGGAACCCCGCGGCGATGAGGATGCCGACGATGGCGACGTTGAAGGAATTCGAGGAATCCCTGCGCGAGCACGGGATGCACATGGCCCTCGCCCTGCTGGAACGCCTGCGCGAGCGGGACCGGGCCACGCGCACGATCAAGCCGGCCCGGCGCCTCACCGGCCAGAAGATGACCCCAGAGCTCGCTCGCGCCATCCTCGACCTGCACGCCTCCACCGGCATGACGCAGCAGGAGATCGCCTTCAAGGTCGGCGTGAACCAGGGCCGGGTCAACGAGGTGATCAAGCGCGGCAAGTGGCTGGACGACGATCCGAACGCCCCCGAGGCCATCGCCCGCGACAGGGCGAAGGCGCGCCTGCGTGCCGATCCGCCGGCCCAGCGGCCGGTCGCGCGCCGGGCGACGGGAAAGCCGGCTGCCAAGCCCGCGAACAAGCGCCCGAAGGCCGAGACGCCCGCGCGCCGACCGAGCCCGCAGGGCCAGCTGATCTTCGGCGACCTGTGACCGCCCGCGCCGCCTGAGGGATGCGTGGGGCGTGCGGCCCGGCCCGGGGACGGGATCGTGCCGGGCCCGAGCGCGTTGACGCGCCATGCCGAACCGCGCTCTCCCCCTCGCCCTCGCGCTCTCCATCGGCGCCGCCCCGGCCCTGGCGCAGCGGGCCTCCACGACGACCCTGTCCTGCGGCCAGGCCAAGGCGATGGTGGACCGGCGCGGCGGCCTCGTGCTCGGCACCGGCGGACAGACCTATGACCGTTTCGTGCGCGACCGCAGCTTCTGCGAGGTCACCGAGATCACCGTCCCGGCCTTCGTGCCCGCGGGCGACACGCCGCGCTGCTTCATCGGCTATCGCTGCAAGGAGCCGAGCCGGGACGACTGGTTCGACGAGGGATTCTGACGCGGCGGAAATGGGCAGGCCGCAGGCCCGGCGGGCCCGCGACGTGAGAACGCCCCCGCCTCTCGGCCGGGGCGCTCCCGAAGTGCATCGGCGCCGATCAGGCGGCCTGCTGCACCGAGCCCTCGATCACCGGGGCCTGCGGAGCGCGGCCGGTGGCGATCTGGATCTGGCGCGGCTTCTTCGCCTCCGGAATCTCGCGGACGAGGTCGATGTGGAGGAGGCCGTTCTCCAGGGCGGCGCCCGTCACTTGGACGTAGTCCGCGAGCTGGAACCGGCGCTCGAAGGCGCGGGCCGCGATGCCCTGGTGCAGGAACTCCGCCGGCTTGGCGGCGTCGGACTTGCGCTCGCCCCGCAGCGTCAGCGCATTCTCCTTGACCTCGATGGCGAGATCGGAGTCCGTGAAGCCGGCCACCGCCACCGTGATCCGGTAGGCGTTCTCGCCGGTGCGCTCGATGTTGTAGGGCGGGTAGGTCGGGGCCGCGTCGGCGCTCACGAACTGGTCGAGGGCCGAGAACAGGCGGTCGAAACCGACGGTGGAGCGGTAAAGGGGAGCAAGGTCGAACTGACGCATCACATATTCTCCGTAAGAAGCAACATGCTGGTTTCGGGTCCGCCCGGGGGCCGGACCAGTCGCACCGCCGTATTGGCCGGTGCCCACCCGATATCGGGGCGGGATTTGAGCCTCGCAAGAGCCTGGACCGCCGCCAGGGCCAAAATTTTCGCTCCCTTTCTCTGCGCGAGACTTCGCCGATGCTGACCCTGCGTTCCACCCCCGACAATCCGGTTCCGCCGGGCGGCGCCCTGAAGGCGGTGCGCACCGAGGACGGGATCGAGCTGCGGGCCGCCCATTGGCGCCCGACCACACGGCTGGTGAAGGGCACGGTCTGCCTGCTCCAGGGCCGGGCCGAGTTCATCGAGAAGTACTACGAGACCATCGCGGACCTGCGCGGACGGGGCTTCGCCGTCGTCGCCTTCGACTGGCGCGGCCAGGGGGAATCCCAGCGCCAGGTCGACGACCCGCACCGGGGCCACGTGGCGCATTTCGACGATTACCGCCGCGACCTGAAGGCGATCGAGGAGGCGATCCTGCGTCCGCTGATGCCCCATCCGCATCTCTGCCTGGCGCATTCGATGGGTGGCGCCGTGGCGCTCACCGGCGCCCATGACGGCTGGCTGCCGTTCCGGCGCATCGTCACCGTGGCGCCGATGCTGTCGATCCGCATGGTGCGCTGGCCGGCGGGCGCGGCCTTCCTGGCGCGCGTCCTGCACGGGATCGGCTGGGGCCGGCGCTACATCCCCTTCGGCTCGGCGGTCTCCATCGCCACCAAGCCCTATCCCGACAACCGCCTCTGCCGCGACCCGGTGCGCTATGCCCGCAACGCGGCCGCCGCCCGCGACGTCGGGGCCGGCGCCGTGGGCGATCCCAGCATCGCCTGGCTCGCCGGCGCCTTCCGGGCCATGAAGCGCCTCGCCGACCCGCGGGTGCCGGGCCGGATCGCGACCCCGACCCTGATCGTCGCGGCCGGGGCCGACCCCGTCTGCGGCACCCGGACCACGGAGCGGTTCGCCCGCGGCCTGCGCGCCGGGCACATCCTGGTGCTGCCCGATGCCCGCCACGAGATCCTGTCGGAGCGCGACGCCATCCGGCAGGATTTCTGGGCGGCCTTCGACGCCTTCATGCCCGGCTCGGAGGCGGCCGAGCCGGCCGAGCGGGCGCGGGTGGAGGCCTGAGCCTCAGGGATTGAGGTGGCGCAGGGCCGCCTCGTGCAGGCGGCGGTCCCCGGCGGCGACGATGCGGCCGCCCCCGGTGGCGGGTCCGCCGTCCCAGGTCGTCACCACCCCGCCGGCGCCCTCGATGATCGGGATCAGCGCGACGATGTCGTAGGGCTTGAGGCCGGCCTCGACCACGAGGTCGATCTGCCCGGCGGCCAGCATGCAATAGGCGTAGCAGTCGGTGCCGTAGCGGGAGAGGCGCACCGCGCCCTCCAGGGCGAGGAAGCGCTCGCGCTCCGCCTCGTCCGCGAACAGGCGCGGATCGGTGGTGGCGAGGACCGCCTGGTCGAGGGCGGTGCCGCGCCGGGTCAGCAACGGGCGCGCGCCGCGGGGCGCGCGCAGGCGGGCCTGGGCCCCGTCGCCGGAGAACAGCTCGCCGAGATAGGGCTGGTGCATCAGGCCGCGCACCGCCGCGCCGTGATGGGTCAGGCCGATCAGCGTGCCCCAGGTGGGCAGCCCGGCCACGAAGGCGCGGGTCCCGTCGATGGGGTCGAGCACCCAGACGCACTCGGCCTCGAGGTTCTCCGCGCCGAATTCCTCGCCGAGGATGCCGTGGGTCGGCAGCTGGCGCCGGATCATGCCGCGCATCGCCACCTCGGCGGCCCGGTCGGCCTCGGTCACCGGGTCGAAGGCGGCCCCGCCGCGGGCCTTGTCGTCCATGCCGAAGGCGGCGCGGAAGAACGGCAGGATCGCCTGCCCCGAGGCGGCGGCGAGATCGTCCATGAACCGCGCGAGATCGACGACGCTCATCGGCACTCCCCCTCGGGCACGGCCCGGCCCGGAACAGCGCGGAGCGAAGCGGACGGAGGGGCCGGCGGTCAAGCCCTAAACGCCCCCGCCCCGGGCCTTCAGACCGGCATCGGCTGAACCCGGGCGAATTCGGGCTCCGGGTCCGGCGCCGCGGCGGCAGGGGCCGAACCGCCCTGCGCGGCGGCGACCACCGCCTCCACGGCGGCCTTCAGGGACGTGACGTGGATGTCGGCATCCACCGCCCGGCGCCGGGCCGCCGGGTCGAGGCCGGCATCGTCCGCCTGCCACAGGCCGAGGACGAACGGGACCCCCGGCAGCCTGCGGCGCAGGCGCTCGGCCAGCCGGCGCAGGTGGGTGGGCTCGCCGCTGATCGCCATCGACACGATGCAGACGAGCCGGGCCGGGCCGGGATCGAACGCCGCGATCCGCGCCCTCGCCACGTCGGCGAAGGGCACCACCCGGGCGCCGATCCCGCGCTTGGCCAGGAGTTGGGCCAGGATCGCGCAGGCGGATTCGTCGACGAAGCTGCGCCCGGCCACGCACAGCACCGTGCCGTCGGGCCCCCAGGCCTCCGGCACCGGGTCGGGGCGCGGCGCGTCCGGATCGGCCTTGGCCTCGGTGTCGCTGCGCAGGTCGTCGCGGTCGGCCATCTCCTCGATCAGGCCGCCGACGCTGGCGCGGATGTCGCTCTTCTGCTCGGTGGTGAGCACGCCCCGGGCGGCGTCCCGGGCGGCGAGCTCGAGGCCCTTGACCACCACCTCGTCGTAATAGGCGGTGAGCGAGCAGGTCTTCAGGATCTGGTCGGCATGCTCCTGCGCCTCCTCCGGGTCGTCGGCCAGGATGCGCTGGTAGAAGTTCTCCACCGGGGTCAGGGCCGGCCGGTCGCCGAACAGCACGTCGAGGAATTCGAGCTTGTCGACGTGGCGCCCGAGCACCACGAGGCAGACCGTCAGGGGCGTCGAGAGCAGCAGGCCGACGGGTCCCCAGAGCCAGGTCCAGAACAGGGCCGAGACCAGGACCGCGAAGGGCGACATCCCGGTGGACTGGCCGTAGAGCATCGGCTCGATGAAGTGCCCGACCAGGGGCTCCAGGACGAGGAACAGGATCAGCGTCCCGATCACCATCGACCAACCCGGATCGACCGCGGCGGCGAGCGCCAGGGGAAACAGGGCCGACACGAAGGCGCCCACGTAGGGCACGAAGCGCATCAGCGCCGAGAAGATGCCCCACAGGACCGGGTTCGGCACGCCGAGGCAGTAGAGCCCGATGCCGACCACGAGCCCGAAGGAGGCGTTGAGGCCGAGCTGGACCAGGAAGTAGCGGCTCAGGCGCTTGGTGGCGTCGTCCATCGCCACCGTGGTCCGGTGGAGGTCGCTGGAGCCGGCCAGCCGGATCATCCGGTCGCGCAGGTCCTCCCGCTGCATCAGCAGGAAGAGCAGCACCACGAAGACGATGCCGATGGTGGCGAGCGGGTGCAGGATCGGCGAGAGCAGCGTGCCCGCCAGGGTCACCGGCCCCGGGGCCCGCTCCTTGACCTCCACCAGGACCGCCTTCTCGGGCGGGGCGGGGTTGGCGCGCGGGTCCGATCGGGGCTCGGGCTTGGGCTCCGGCTTCGCCGCGTCGTGGCTCTCGTGCATCGTGCGGCCGATGCTGGCGACGTAGCCGGCGAGGCGCCCGGCGGGGGTGTCGTTGAGACCCTCGATCTTGCGCTCGATGGTGCTGCCGTAGCGGGGCACGTCCTTGGCGATGTCGGCGATCTGCACGCCGATCAGCGTCGCCAGGGCGGCGGCGGTGCCCAGCGCCAGCAGCACCGAGGCGGCCACCGACAGGAAGCGGCCGAAGTGCCAGCGCCGCAGCAGGTTCACCAGGGGGCCGAGGACGAAGGAGAGCAGGATCGCGATGGCGATCGGGATCAGGACGTCGCGGCCGACATAGAGCCCGACCATGATCAGGGCGGCGACGATGATCGGCGAGGTCAGGGCCTGGGTCGGGGTTGCAGCCGCCGCGATGCGCGTCGGTCGCGGCGGGACGAGGGACGGCTTCGGGTGTGATCGCAGGGCCATTCCGAATTCCGTGTTCCAGACGCGACGCGCGGAGCCCGCGCATCCGCCGGCCCCGCCGCGTTGAGAACGAAGCGCCCGCGAAAATCGATCCCTCCGGACGGTCCGCCCCGTCGCGAAACCGTGATCGCGGCGCACGGGGCCTGCACCGAATGCATGGCTTGAACGCCAGCGCGACCCAGGCAACGGAAGGTTCGACCCGCGAACGGCGCCGGGCCGCGCACGTCGTTCGCCCGGCAGCGCCAGGATTTCGCCCGCGCCGAGCGAGAGCAGGACAGTGCCTCCGGCCCGCGATACAGGGCAAAATCTTTCGCCCGGGCGGACGACGACATCCTTCGTGGATTGGCCGGCCCGATATCGCGCGGCAGATCTTTGCCGGCGCCGGAGCCTTGCTCTCGAACCGGCGACGATCGCCGGCCGGATTCGCAGAATAACCGGGGACGGATACTGCCTGCAGCCGCGCCTCGACTGCAAAGGTTGCGGCTTTTAATCGAATGATAATTGAAATCTGGCAAAAGCCTCCCGGAACGAGGGACATTTCGGTTCCGACGACGGCTGGAGGCAGTTTTGCATACGATGGCGATTGATGCCGGCGCCGCGCCCGACGCCACCAACCTGCGTGGCATCGCCAGCGAGATCGCGGAACTCCAACGCATCTCGTCCGACAAGAGCCGGCGCATCCAGGCGATCACTGGGCAGGTGAAGATGCTCGCCCTCAACGCCCTGATCGAGGCGTCCCGCGCCGGCGAGATGGGTCGCGGCTTCTCCGTGGTGGCGCAGGAGGTGCGGGCGATCGGCGCCGAGGTCGAGAACGTCGCCCGGGCCCTCGAAGTCGAACTGTCGAACCGGATCGCCGGCCTCCAGGTCCGGGTCCGGAGCTTCGCCGAGGATTCGCAGTCCGAGCGCCTGATCGACCTCGCCCTGAACGCGGTCGAGCTCATCGACCGGAACCTCTACGAGCGGACCTGCGACGTGCGCTGGTGGGCCACCGACGCGGCCCTGGTGGCCTGCGCCGCCGCCCCGACGCCGGAGGCGGCCGCCTATGCCACCCGGCGCCTGGGCATCATCCTCGACGCCTACACGGTCTATCTCGACCTCTGGCTCTGCGACCTGCAGGGCAACGTGATCGCCCATGGCCGGCCCGACCGCTATCCCGGCCTCGTCGGGCGCAATGTCGCCGACCAGGACTGGTTCCGGCGCGCGGCCGCCCTGCCGGACGGGGATGCCTACGTCGCCGCCGACGTGACCGGACAGCCCGGCCTCGGGGGTGCGCAGGTGGCGACCTACTGCGCCAGCGTCCGGGCGGACGGGGACAGCCGGGCCCGGCCGATCGGCGTCCTGGCGATCCATTTCGACTGGCAGGCCCAGGCCAAGGCCATCGTCGACGGCGTGCGGGTGGCGGGGGAGGACCGGGCCCGCACCCGGGTCCTCCTCGTCGATGCGCGCCACCGGGTGATCGCCGCCTCGGACGGGCGCGGCGTGCTGGAGGAGACCCTGCCGCTGGCCGTCAACGGTCGCGCGAGCGGCGCCGACCAGGACGCCCGGACCGGCCGGATCGTCGCCTTCCACCGCACGCCCGGCTACGAGACCTATGCGGGGCTCGGCTGGTACGGGGTCATCGTCCAGTCGCCGACCTGACCGCTCCTCAGACCAGCACCGGCATCGCGGGTTGCGCCGCGATGCCGAAGACGCGGGTGTAGCGCGCGATCTCCTCGGCCGGGCCGATCGCCTTCGAGGGGTTGTCGGAGATCTTCACGGTGGGCCGGCCGTCGGCGGCGATCACCTTGCAGACGATGGAGATCGGGTCGAGGCGGCCGTCCGGCACCAGCCCGCGAAAGTCGTTGGTGAGCAGCGTGCCCCAGCCGTAGCCGATCCGCATGCGGCCGTGGAAATGGGCGTGGATCGCCTCGATGGTGTCGATGTCGAGCCCGTCGGAGAAGATCGCGAGCTTGTCGCGCGGGTCCGAGCCGCGCGAGCGCCACCAGGCGATGGCCTCCTCGCCGCCGGCGATGGGCTCCTTGGAGTCGATGCGGATGCCGGTCCAGGCATTCATCCAGGCGGGGGCGTTCGCCAGGAAGCCCGTGGTACCGTAGGTGTCCGGCAGCATCACCAGGAGGTTGCCGGCATAGTCCTGCTGCCAGTCGGCCAGCACGTCGTAGGGCGCGCGGGCGAGGCCCGCATCGTCGTCGGCCAGCGCCGCGTAGACCATGGGCAGTTCGTGGGCGTTGGTGCCCACGGCCTCGACCTCGCGCCGCAGGGCGATCAGGCAGTTCGAGGTGCCGAGGAAGCGGTCGCCCAGGGCCTCGTGCATGGCCTCGACGCACCAGTCCTGCCACAGGAAGCCGTGGCGGCGCCGGGTCCCGAAATCCGCGATGGAGAGGTCGGGCAGGCGCTGCAGCCGCTCGATCTTCTCCCAGACCCGGGTCATCGCCCGGGCATAGAGCACCTGCAGGTCGAGCTTGCCGAGCTGGCGCACGACGCCCCGGGTCCGCAGCTCGTTGAGGATGGCCAGCGCCGGCACCTCCCACATGGTGGTCTCGAGCCAGGGCCCGTGGAAGGTGAGGACGTACTGACCGTCCCGGGCCTCCAGGTCGTAGTCCGGCAGGCGGAACGCCTCGAGCCAGTCCATGAAATCGGCCGAGAACATCTGGCGCTGGCCGTAGAAGGTGTTGCCGCGCAGCCAGGTGGATTCGCCCCGGCTGAGGCGCACCGAGCGGGCATGGTCCAGCTGCTCGCGTAGCTCGCCCGCATCGACGAACTCGGCCAGCCGCACCTGCCGGGAGCGGTTCTGGATGCCGAAGGTGACGCGGGCGTCCCGATGGCGGCGGAAGATCGTCTGCGCCATCAGGAGCTTGTAGAAATCCGTGTCGAGCAGCGACCGGACGATCGGGTCGATCTTGAAGCTGTGGTTGTACACCCGCGTGGCAAGATCGAGCATGGTTCGGATCACGGCTCCCCTGGTGGCGCCCCCGGCACCCCGCGCGGCGCAGAGGCGCATGGCAGCGCCGGGTGAGTCAATCCGCCCGCCGCGCCCGTGGTCAGGCGCCCGTGCTTCGGCTAAACCGCCGGTCCCGCCCCGGTCGTCCCGAGGAGTTCCGCCCGATGATCAGCCCGATCGTGTCCGTCTCCCGCGCCGGGCCGCCTCCCGGCACGCCCTCCCTGGTCGAGGCCCTCGAGGACGGCGCGGTCCTGATGTTCCCCGACCTCGACTTTCCCTTCAGCCCCTTCGAGGAGCGCTTCGTCCAGCGCCCCTTCGCCGACGGCAAGGCCAAGAACGTCAACATCCGCGGCCCCGAGGCCACCCTGCGGGGCGCGGCCGGCACGCCGGAGGAGCAGGAGGCCCTGCGCCAGGTCCTGATCCGCTACCGCGGCTTCGCCGAGGCGCTGGTCGCCGAGCACCTGCCGGCCTATGCCGGCAAGCTCTCCTTCGCGGGCACCTCCTACCGGCCCTTCGACGTCGACCGGCGCAAGCTGAGCTGGCGGCGCGACGACACCCGCCTGCACGTGGACGCCTTCCCGTCGAACCCCATCGGCGAGAAGCGCATCCTGCGCATCTTCCGCAACATCAACCCGAACGGCCAGCCGCGCCACTGGCGCGTGGGCGAGGACTTCTCGAGCATGGCGCAGAGGTTCCTGCCGCGCCTGCCCGGATACTCGCCGCTCTCGGCCCGGATGCTGGCGCTCCTGAAGATCACCAAGGCGCGGCGGAGCGAGTACGACCACCTGATGCTGCACCTGCACGACGCCCTGAAGCAGGACATGGGCTACCAGGAGACGGCGCCCCAGGCCGACGTGCACTTCGCCCCCGGCCAGACCTGGGTGACCTTTTCCGACCTCGTGATGCACGGCGCCATGGGCGGCCAGTACATGCTGGAGCAGACCGCCTACCTCGCGGTGGCCGACCAGGCCCGCCCGGAGCGCAGCCCGCAGCGCCTCCTCGCCCAGGCCCTCGGCCGACCCCTCCGCTGATCCCTCCGCTAATCCCCTCACCGGTTCCTTCGCTGATCCCCCGCACGCCGTACGGCCGGAGACTCCCATGATCCTCGAAATCGCGCAGATCGACGTCAAGACCGGGATGGAGGCCGAGTTCGAGGCCGGCATCGCCAGGGCCGCGGCGATCTTCAAGGCGGCGAAGGGCTGCCGCAGCTTCGCGCTGCGCCGCTCCATCGAGAAGCCGCAGCGCTACCGCCTGCTCATCGAATGGGAGACCCTGGAGAACCACACCGTGGACTTCACCGGGTCCCAGGCCTGGAAGGATTACCGGGCCATGGTCTCGCCGTGCTTCGAGGCGCCGCCCAGCGTCGAGCACACCGAACTCGCGCTCCAGGCCTTCTAAGAACCCCTCACCGGCCGGAGCCGCGCACCAGCATCTTGATGCGGTCGTCGAGCCGGCCGATCCGCGCGCGGATGCCGCGCTCGGAGCAGCTCGCCAGGGTCTCGCCGGCGAAGAACCCGAACTGCTCGGCGCGCTCGCGGCAGGCCATCACCGGCGGCAGCGCGATCACCAGCCCGAAGGGCGCGGCGAGCAGCAGGAGGTTGAGGACGAGCGACGGCGCCCAGCCCAGGGCGAAGCGTGGGGCCGTCGGCTCCGCCTCGAACGCGGTCTCACGGAAGCGGCGCACCGGTCGCGGCGTGCGCATCCCGTCGCGGATGGTCGCCTGCCGGGCCTGCCCGACCGGCTCCGGCCCGTCGGCCGTCCGCTCGCCCGCGCTCCGCGCGGCCGCGTCGAACGCCTCCGTGCCCAGGGTCTCCGCGCCGGGCCTCATCGCGCCCTCCCGCGTGGGCCTGTCCCGCGCCCGATCATGCCCGGCTACCGCAGGCTGTTCGCGACGGTCCGAAGATCGCCGTCGAGATGCAGGACGCGGCCGGCGAGGTTGCGCCGGGCGCAGGCGGTGCCGCGCAGGATCTCGGGAACCCAGGACCCGCGCGCCGGCGCCCGCTCGCAATCCATCAGGACGCTCGCCCCCAGCAGGATCGTCATCGGGCCGAGCATCAGGGTGAGCTTGAGCATCCGGCCGATGCCGAACCCGCGGCGGCGGACCGGGCCGCGCTCCGGCCGGGCCGGGCGCCGGACCGGCGGATCGTCCGGCAGCTCGTCCGACTCGCGGTCGCGCGGACCGAACTCCCGTTCGTAGTAGGCTTCGAGCTTGCTGCGCGTCATGGTTGAGCGTCCGCCGACCGGGCCGATGCCGGACTCCTGAACCGAGGGTCGTCCGAACAGGGCTAAGCCTCGCCTAACGCGAAGGCGCCGGAGGCCCGTGACCTGCGCGCGTGCTTTCGGAATACTGAACGCCGTCCGAACCCCGCGCGCGGGCTCCCGGTGACATCCGCGCGCGGACTGCGTACCTAGGATCGACGCAGGCCGGGCCGTTCCCGGCGCCCCTGTCCTCCGAGCGATCCTCGCCCATGATTCAACGCCCCCTCCGCATCGGCACCCGCGGAAGCCCGATGGCCCTGGCCCAGACCGGCATGGTCCGGGACCGGATCGTGGCGGCCAATCCGGGTCTCGAGACCGAGATCGTGGTGGTCAACACCGTGGCGGACCGCATCCTCGACCGCCCCCTCTCGGAGATCGGCGGCAAGGGACTGTTCACGAAGGAGCTGGAGCAGGCGCTCTACGCCGACGTGGTCGACGTCGCCGTCCATTCGATGAAGGACGTGGAGACCTGGCTGCCGGACGGGCTCGTCATCGCCTGCATCCTGGAGCGCGACGACCCGCGCGACGCCTTCCTGTCGCCGCGGGCCGCCGGCTTCGCCGAGCTCCCGTCCGGGTCCCGGGTCGGCACCTCCTCCCTGCGCCGGGCCGCCCAGGTGCTGATGCGCCGGCCCGACCTGCGGATCGTTCCCCTGCGGGGCAACGCCAATACCCGGATGCGCAAGCTGGAGGAGGGCACCTGCGACGCCACCCTGCTGGCCCTCTGCGGCCTTGAGCGCCTCGGCATGGCCGACATGGCCCGCAGCGTCCTCGCGGTCGACGAGATGCTGCCGGCCGTGGCGCAGGGCGCTCTCGGCATCGAATGCCGCGAGGCCGATGCCGCCGTGCGCGCGCTCCTCGCCCCCCTGATCTCCGCCCGCGCCACCGCCGAACTCGATGCCGAGCGCGGCCTCCTCGCCGAGCTCGACGGTTCCTGCCGCACCCCGATCGCCGCCCTGGCGCGGATCACCGGCGACACCCTCAACCTCGACGGATTGCTGTTCCTGCCCGACGGCAGCGCCCATTGGGCGGTGCAGCGCTCCGGCGCCGTCGCGGACGCCGCCCGGATCGGACGGGAGGCCGGCGCCGAGCTGAAGCGGGCGGCGGGCGACACCTACGCCCGGCATCTCCAGTAGGGATTCACGCCAGGCTGCGCTCGATCGCCTCCTCGTCGCAGATCACGCTGGCCGCGCGCCGGTACTCGATCCCGAGGGGTTGGGTCAGGATCGGGGCCTTCGCCCGGGTGGTGAAGGCATCGAGGAAGACCCGCATCACGTGGGCGACGGCCGCGGGCGTGACGGAGCGCAGGTCGTCGTCGTAGTAGCGCGCCGCGTTGGCGGTGCTGGTGACGATCTCGTAGGCCGGAAAATAGACCGCCCGCGGCTCGGCCGCGACCACCTCCTCGGCGGCGACCCGCAGGGCGGCCTTGCTGTAGGTGTTCGAGACGAGCACGTGCCGGTCCGCGTAGGTGGCGATCAGGGGCACCGGCGAGACCGTCAGGATCACCCGCGCACGCGGATTGACCGCGAACAGACGCTCCAGGAATACCAGCATGTCGTCGCGCACGTCACGCGCCCCCGCGTTGACGAAGGCGTAGGTTTCGGGATCGAAGGCGCCGCCGACGACACCGGGGGCCAGCGGGAGCATCGCCCCGTCCGGCCGGTGCACCCAGCCCTCGGTCAGGCCCAGGGTGAAGACGAAGACGTCGAGGCTCTCGAACATCGTCCGCACCGCCGCGAGGTGCCGGCGGCGATCCGCCTCCACCGCGTCCGGATCGGTGAAGCCCGCCGGCTCGATGCCCGGGCGAAACGGGTCCACCAGGCGCCCGTCCGGACGGGTCCAGGTCGAGAGGGCGGGGGCGTAGGTGCCGTAGGCGCGATCGAACAGCTGCAGGAGCTGACGGGCGGTGTAGATGTTGCCGTAGCGGGCCGAGTAGGTGCCGTACTGCCGGTCGGCGGCGGCCTCGGGCGCCAGACCGTCGGGGGCCGCCTCGGCGAGATAGTGCCCGAAGCCCGCCTGGGTCAGGGCCCGGGCGACGTGCTGCGCGAAGCAGGAGCCGGCGGTCGCCACCCGGGCGTCGGGAGCGATGGTGAAGCGGCCGCTCGGGCCCGGGGCCAGGGCGAAGGGCGGCACGCCGGCGACGACCTTGCGCCAGAATCGCTCGGCCGGTAGATCGGCGTAAGGGTTCGTCACCACGGCGGCATCTCCATTCGATCGCTCACGCCATTGCCGCGCAAGACCACCAGGACGGCGATCTCGGGTTCCTTGGCGGCGCGGGCGGCCTCCCTCGCACGCCCGGTCTCATCGTGGCGATCCTGGGCGGGAGCATGGCGCCGGCCCGGCGGCGACGCCAGCGATCCGTCGCGGGACGGGCCGCGGATCGCCGTCATGGGCAATTGCCAGGCCGAGGGCATCGCCCGGTCCCTGCGCCTCCTGCTCCCCCGGGCCCGGGTCCAGCTCGTTCCCTTCGACGGCCTCGGGCACCGATACGGCAGCCTCGACCGGCTCAAGGCCCATCTCGCCCCCTTCGATCACGTCTTCACGCAGTTCTTTCCCGAGGGCTTCGTCGACGGCGGAAACGTCCACGTGCTCGGTGCGCAGGACCCGCGCATCCGCCTCTACCCGACCATTCTGTTCCCCGGCTACCAGCCCGACATGGTGCTCGTGGGCGATGTCGGCGCGCTCTCCGCCTCGCGCCTGATCGCCTCGCCGGTCGGCCCCTATCACTCGGCCATCGTCCTGTGCGCCTACCTCGAAGGACTGGGACCGGAGGACACCGCCGGACTCTTCCGCGATTCCCTCTATACGAGGCTCGGCTTCTACGAGGCCTGGAACGTCGCGGCGGCCGAACTCCTCGGCAGCGCCCGCGACATCGCCTTCCCGCTGGAGGCGGAGCTCGCCCGCTGGTCCCGGCGCGGCTGCTTCATGCACGTCCTCAACCATCCCAAGCTGTTCGTGCTGGCCGACCTCGCCCGGCGCCTCGCCACGGAAGCGGGCCTGGAGCCGATCCCCGCCCGGGTCGAGGATTATCTCCCCGACGCGCTCGCCGCCGACGTGGTCTGGCCGCTCTACCCCGACCTCGCCGCGCGCTACGGGCTGACGGGCGCCATGCTGTTCAAGGACCGGGCACGCCGGAGCGACCCGAAGCTCTACGACCTGCCGGGATTCATCGCGGCGAGCTTCGCGATCTACCGACGCCACGCGCCGGAAGCACTCGGCTGCCTCCGGGTCGAGGGATGGCGGGCCAACGCGGCCGTGCGCGCCCTGTTCAGGGCCTGACGGCGGCGAACCTCTCAGCCCGCCGCGCGCAGGGTCGGCGGTTCGGAGGCCGGGTCGGCTTCCCGCATCATCAGGCCGGCCAGGTCGACCACGTCCTGGATCCGGAAGGGCTTGCCCAGGAAGACGCTGTCCGGCACGGCGCGCCGGTCGTTGAAGCCGCTGGTGGACGAATAGATCACCGGGCGATGCGGGTTGAGGGTGCGGAAGGCCTGCGCCACCGCCCAGCCGTCGATGAGCCCCGGGAGGTTGATGTCGGTGAGGAGGAGCCCGAACGCTCCACCGGTCCCGGCGCTCCCGGCCTGACGGATGGCCGCCACCGCGGCCTCGCCGCTGGAGACCGAGGCCACGGCGATGCCGTTGCGCTGGCACAGGGCGGTCAACATCTCGAGAAGCAGGTAATTGTCCTCGACTACGAGGATCTGACGCCGAGGCATGGATCGCACCAACTCTTTGCAGGTCCGACTTAGTCCGATATTGGTTAACCCTCGATCAACAGAAGCGGCGCCAAAGCGCAGTCTCGTGCCCCGAAGCACTCTGGACGAATCCATGCCGGACCCTTCGAGCCCAGACGCCGGGATGTCCGAGACCCCGGGTGCACCGGATCTTCGCGCGCCCCCGGTCTACGACCTCCGGACGCTGACGGAACTGGAGGGCATCTTCGGCCGGACCCGGCTGATGGATCTCCTCGATCGCCTGCGGGCCGAGATCGGCCAGCGCCTGCAGGCCCCGGTGGCCGAACGGGACGTGCTGGGACAGGACGCCCACACCCTCCTCTCCGTGAGCGGGTCCCTCGGCTTCCTCGATCTCTCGATCCGCTGTTCCGAGATGGAGCGGGCCTGTCTGCAGGGAGCCGATCTCGCCGCACCCCTGGCCGCCGCCCGGCTGTCCGCCGCCAGCGCCGTCGCGGCGATCCGGGCGCTGCAGGATCGCCCTTGAGCCGGGCGGCCCGGCATGTTGCACCGCGGCCACGCCTTGGCCGCACGTGTGCGGGTGACGTTTTCGCGTCGCGCCGATGCCGCAATCGGGGCCGATTCCAGTCTCGGTTTCACATCGGCCGTCGCTGGACTGCTTCCGGGCCGGCCGGCGTGAAGACTGCGTTTTGCGAGACTTTGCCCGGTTTCGGCAGGGTCCGCTCAAGGTTGATGGAACCTTCGCTTAACCGAGACCGCATAAGAACCGCCGATGTGGCCCCGAGGGGGCCCCGCGCGGCGACGTCGCCGGTCCGGTCGTCACCGATCCGGCGGGCGTGCCCGAGGAGAACAGGATCATGTCCATGACTGCGCGCTTCCGCGTGTTTCCGCTGGCGGCCGCCCTCTGCGCCGCTCTCAGCGTCGCCGCCTGCACCAACGACAAGGACCTCGCCGATGCCTCCGGGTTCGGCGCCGGCGGCGGCCTGAACGGCGGCGCCAACACCCCCGGCAGCGCCCAGGATTTCGTGGTGAACATCGGTGACCGAGTCTTCTTCGAGTCGGATTCCACCGACCTGACCCCCACCGCCACCGCCACCCTCGACAAGCAGGCGAGCTGGCTGCAGCGTTACCCGCGCTACACCTTCCTGATCGAGGGCCACGCCGACGAGCGCGGCACCCGCGAGTACAACTTTTCCCTCGGCGAGCGCCGTGCCCAGTCGGTGAAGGACTATCTCAGCTCCCGCGGCATCGCGACCGGGCGCATCCGCACCGTCTCCTACGGCAAGGAGCGTCCGGTGGCCGTCTGCAACGACATCTCGTGCTGGTCGCAGAACCGTCGCGCCGTCACCGTGCTGGATCGCGGCGCCGGCTCCTGAGGTCGGCGAGGGACGGGACCCGGGGCGCCTCGGCGGCCCGCCGGGTCCCGCCCGCGGAGCGGTGCGCCGCGGCATGGCCGCATTTTTGCCGCGTGGGGCAGCATTTGCTATCGGCGGGCCGCGCCCCTCGCGCGCGAACCTCCGCCCCTCGACCACCGGTGCCGACCGCCATGCTTGCCCGCCTTCTCCTCGCGACCCGCCTCGCCGCCGCCGCCGGACTCGTCTCGGGAGCGATCCTGTGCGGAACCTCGGCTCCGGCGGCGGCGCAGGATGCCTCCGACTTCGTGGTCCGGCTGAACCGGCTGGAGAACCAGTCGCGCCAGACCGCCGGGCAGATCGAGACGCTGCAATACGAGAATCGCCAGCTCAAGGAGCAGCTGCGCAAGTTCCAGGAGGACGTGGAGTTCCGCCTGCAGGAGGCGAAGGGGGGCCGCCCGGGCGCCCCGGCCGGCACCAACCCGGCCCCGGCCAAGCCGCAGAAGCGCAGCGACGCCTTCGATCCCGAGCGCAATCCCAATCAGCCCGGGGCGCCGATCCCGCTCGGCACCACCACGCCGAGCGCCCCGGTGGCGGAAGCGCCCCGTGCCCGCAGCGTCCCCCCGACCGTCGTCGAGGCGGATGACGAGGAGCCCGGCCTGACGCCGCCCGGCCTCGGCGGCCCGGTCGACCTGTCGCCGCCCGCCCGCGTGCCGACCACCGGCGCCCTGCCGACCCCACCCCGCGCCGGCAGCGTCGCCGCCACGGGCTCGGGCGACGCGCGCGCCGATTACGAGGCCGCCTACGCCTACATCCTCCAGCGCCAGTACGAGCAGGCCGAGATGGGCCTGCGCCAGTTCATCCAGTCGCATCCCCGCGACGCGCTGGTGCCCTCGGCGACCTACTGGCTCGGCGAGAGCTACCTCCAGCGCAACCGCAATCGCGAGGCGGCCGAGCAGTTCCTGAAGGTCTCCACCGACTACGCCCGCTCGGCCCAGGCCCCCGACGCCATGCTGAAGCTAGGCGCATCGCTGAACGCGCTCGGCGCCCGCGAGCAGGCCTGCGCCACCCTCGCCGAATTGGAGCGCAAGTTCCCCTCCGCCAGAGCCAGCGTGCGCCAGGGCGTGACCCGCGAACAGAAGCGCGCCCGCTGCGCCGCCTGACCTCGCGAGACGGCGCGGTCGAGGCCGCGCTCCGGCCCTACCTCAGCGGGACCCCGGTCCTCCTCGCGGTCTCCGGCGGCCCGGACTCGACGGCGCTGATGGCCGCGGCCGCGGCGGGCGATCCCGACGCCGTCCACGTCGCCACCGTTGATCACGGCCTGCGGCCGGATGCGGCCGCGGAGGCCGAAGCCGTCGCGCGCCTCGCCGGGACCTTCGGTTTCCCGCACCGAACCCTTCTCTGGACCGGCCCCAAGCCGGCACACGGGCTGCAGGCGGCGGCCCGCGCCGCCCGCTACGACCTCCTCGCCGACCATGCCGAATCCCTCGGGGCCGCCTTCGTCCTCACCGGGCACACCCGCGACGACCAGGCCGAGACCGTCCTGATGCGGCTCCTGGCCGGCAGCGGACCGGCCGGCCTCGCCGGCATGCGCCCCGAGCGCGTCCTGGCGCGATCCATTCGCCTGGCGCGGCCCTTCCTCGGCGTGCCGAAGGCGGATCTCGTCGCCTATTGCGAGGCGCGCGGCCTGACCTTCGCGCGCGACCCGTCCAATCGCGACGAGCGCTTCGCCCGCGCCCGCCTGCGCCGGCTCCTGCCCGATCTCGATCGCGAGGGGCTGAGCCAGGACCGGCTCTGCCGCCTCGCCGAGCGCTGCGCCCGCGACGAGGCCGCCCTGGCGGCCCTGGCGGAGGCTGCCTTCGCGGCCGCACTCCGACCGCAGCCCGGCCCGGGCCTCCGGCTCGACGGCGGCCGCCTGCGCGCCCTGCCGGACGCGGTGCTGCTGCGTGTCGCCAGCCTGGCGGCGGAGCGGATGGCCCCGGGGGGCCGGGAGCGGCTGGAGCGCCTGGAGAGCCTCGTCCTCGAGGGGCTTCGGCCGGCCCTGCACGCCGGTGCGCCGGTGCGCCGGACCCTGCGCGACGTCCTGTTCGCGGTGACCCGGACCGGCGACCTCGTCCTGATTCCGGCGCCGCCGCGGCGGGGGAGGGGATCTCCGTAACCTTCGCGGCCGATGCGGCCTTGCCGCGGCGGTGTGGCCATGGCACGGCCTCCCCCTTCGACTTGGCAAGGGGTGACTCGCTGCCTACATTGGCGGGGAGCGTCAGGAGCGACCCGCCCCATTTCGCGCGGCGGGCCCCGATGCCTCCAGGGATTGATCGATGAACCCGAACTTCCGCAACTTCGCCTTGTGGGTCGTCATCTTCCTGCTCGTGCTCGCCCTCGTGACCCTGTTCCAGAACCCGGGTCATCGCGGTGGCGGCTCCGAGATCGCCTACAGCCAGCTTCTGAACGATGCCGATTCCGGCAAGATCCAGACGGTTGTGATCTCCGGGCAGGACGTCAGCGGCACCTATGTCGGCGGCGGCAACTTCACCTCCTATGCCCCCAACGACCCGAGCCTGGTGTCCAAGCTGCAGAGCAAGGGCGTGCAGATCACCGCGCGTCCGCCCTCGGACAACACGCCGTGGTTCATCCAGCTTCTCGTGAGCTGGCTGCCGATCCTCGTGTTCATCGGCGCCTGGATCTTCCTGTCCCGGCAGATGCAGTCGGGCGCCGGCCGCGCCATGGGCTTCGGCAAGTCGAAGGCCAAGCTCCTCACCGAGGCCTCCGGCCGCGTGAGCTTCGACGACGTCGCCGGCGTCGAGGAAGCCAAGGAGGACCTGCAGGAGATCGTGGAATTCCTGCGCGATCCGCAGAAGTTCCAGCGTCTCGGCGGCCGCATCCCGCGCGGCGTGCTGCTCGTCGGTCCCCCCGGTACGGGTAAGACCCTGATCGCCCGTGCGGTCGCGGGCGAGGCCAACGTGCCGTTCTTCACGATCTCGGGCTCGGACTTCGTCGAGATGTTCGTCGGCGTCGGTGCCTCCCGCGTGCGCGACATGTTCGAGCAGGCGAAGAAGAACGCGCCCTGCATCATCTTCATCGACGAGATCGACGCGGTCGGCCGTCATCGCGGCGCCGGCCTCGGCGGCGGCAACGACGAGCGCGAGCAGACCCTGAACCAGCTCCTCGTGGAGATGGACGGCTTCGAGGCGAACGAGGGCGTGATCATCATCGCGGCCACCAACCGTCCCGACGTGCTCGACCCCGCTTTGCTGCGTCCCGGCCGCTTCGACCGCCAGATCATGGTGCCGAACCCCGATGTCGTCGGCCGCGAGCGCATCCTGCGCGTCCACGTCCGCAAGGTGCCCCTGGCGCCGGACGTCGACCTCAAGGTCATCGCGCGCGGCACCCCGGGCTTCTCCGGCGCCGACCTGATGAACCTCGTCAACGAATCCGCCCTGCTGGCGGCCCGTCGCGGCAAGCGCATCGTCACGATGCACGAGTTCGAGGACGCCAAGGACAAGGTGATGATGGGTGCCGAGCGGCGCACCCTGGTCATGACCGAGGACGAGAAGCGCCTGACCGCCTACCACGAGGGCGGCCACGCCATCGTCGCCTTCAACGTGCCGGCCACCGATCCCGTCCACAAGGCGACGATCATTCCGCGCGGCCGGGCGCTGGGCATGGTCATGCAGCTGCCCGAGCGCGACAAGCTCTCGATGTCCTACGAGCAGATGACCTCGCGCCTCGCCATCATGATGGGCGGCCGCATCGCCGAGGAAATGACCTTCGGCGCCGACAAGGTGACCTCGGGCGCCCAGTCCGACATCGAGCAGGCGACCCGCCTCGCCCGCATGATGGTCACCCGCTGGGGCTTCTCGCCCGAGCTCGGTACCGTGGCCTACGGCGAGAACAACGACGAGGTCTTCCTCGGCATGTCGATGGGCCGTCAGCAGACGGTCTCGGAGGCGACCGCCCAGAAGATCGACGCGGAGGTCCGCCGCCTCGTCGAGACCGGTCTCGAAGAGGCCCGCCGCATCCTCGGCGAGCACAAGGACGACCTCGAGGCGCTCGCCCAGGGCCTGCTCGAATACGAGACGCTCTCCGGCGACGAGATCAAGAACCTCATCGCGGGCAAGCCGCCGATCCGCGACGTCGGCGACGGCCCGACCACGCTGCGGGGCTCCTCGGTGCCCTCCACCGGTCGCGGCCGCCCGCGCGGCAGCGACGGTCTGGAGCCGCAGCCCCAGGCCTGAGCCTGCCTACGGGAGACAGTCCGAGCGCGACGACGAGCCCGCCCCTGGCGGGCTCGTTCGTCTCAAGACCTCTCTAACGATGCGGCAGGTTTGTCCTCACGCCGGCGAGGCCCGGCAACCGGTTCTTTAGGAGCCGGAACGGACATAATGCCGAAGCATCATCGCCGACGGCGAAGCGGAGGATTGCGTCGTGAGGCGGAGTCAGCTTCCCTACACCGAGAACAGAAGACGGGACGCGAAGACCATGTCGCGCAAGTATTTCGGCACGGACGGCATCCGTGGACGGGCCAACGGGGTGATCACGCCCGAACTCGCGCTCAAGGTCGGTCAGGCGGCGGGGCTGATCTTCCAGCGCGGCGATCATCGCCATCGCGTGGTGATCGGCAAGGATACGCGCCTGTCGGGCTACATGATCGAAACCGCGCTGATCGCCGGCTTCACCTCGATGGGCATGGACGTGCTGCAGCTCGGCCCGATGCCGACGCCGGCGGTGGCGATGCTCACCCGCTCCATGCGCGCCGATATCGGCGTGATGATCTCGGCCTCGCACAACCCGTTCGAGGACAACGGCATCAAGCTGTTCGGGCCGGACGGCTTCAAGCTCAACGACGACGTCGAGCGCGAGATCGAGGCGCTGATCGACGGCGAACTGCACAAGCGCCTCGCGAGCCCGCGCGACCTCGGGCGCGCCAAGCGCATCGAGAGCGTGCACGCCCGCTACATCGAATTCGCCAAGCGCTCCCTGCCGCGCAACATCACCCTCGACGGCCTGCGCATCGTGGTCGATTGCGCCAACGGCGCCGCCTACCGGGTCGCGCCCGAGACGCTCTGGGAGCTCGGGGCCGAGGTGATCGCCATCGGCGTCGAGCCCGACGGCTTCAACATCAACCGGGACGTCGGATCGACGGCGCCCGCGGCCCTGGCGGCCAAGGTCCGGGAGCTGCGCGCCGATATCGGCATCGCCCTCGACGGCGACGCCGACCGCGTCCTGATCGTCGATGAGAAGGGCCAGTCGGTCGACGGCGACCAGCTGATGGCCGTGGTCGCCCGTTCCTGGAAGGAGGACGACCGCCTGACGCAGCCGGGGTTGGTCGCCACCATCATGTCCAATCTCGGCCTCGAGCGCTTCCTCGGCGGCATCGGCCTCAACCTTGCCCGCACCGCCGTCGGCGACCGCTACGTGCTCGAGTACATGCGCGAGCACGGCTACAATCTCGGCGGCGAGCAGTCCGGACACATCATCATGTCGGACTACGCCACCACCGGCGACGGCCTCGTGGCCGCCCTGCAGCTTCTCAGCGTGGTCAAGCGCCAGGAGCGCCCGGTGAGCGAGGTCTGCCACTGCTTCGAGCCGCTGCCGCAGATCCTGAAGAACGTGCGCTACCGCTCCGGCGAACCGCTGAACGCCGTCGCGGTCGTGACCGCCATCGCGCAGGCGCGCGAGCGCCTCGGCAATTCCGGCCGGCTCGTCATCCGCCCCTCGGGCACGGAGACGGTGATCCGCGTGATGGCCGAGGGCGACGACCGCGGCCTCGTGACGGAAGTGGTGGACGATGTGGTCGAGGCCGTCGCCAAGGCCGCGGCCTGAACGCCGTCCCGTCGGAACGGGCCGGGCCGCCGCGACGCCGACCCGCGATCGACCGGGGACCTCAGATCCGGTCGTAGGCGGCCGGCGCGACCTCTCGCCAAGCGGCCAGGAGGGCGGCGGCGAGCACCGCCTCGTCCGCCTCCCAGAGCGTGAGGCTGGTCCAGCCGCGCCGGCCCCAGGCGCCCTCGACCGCGTCGAACAAGTCGGGCTCGGCCTCGATCCACTCGGCCTGCTGCGCGCGCGACAGGCGGAGCACCAGTCGCTCCTCCTCGACCCAGAGCGTCGCGAAGATCCGGCCGAACACACGGAAATCGGGGTGGCCGTTATGCGCGCCCTCGTCCACTTCCGGCAGCGCCACGGCCAATCGGCGGACATCCTCTGGTCTGCTGGGCACGCGCGTCCTGTTCCTGATCGGCCGAGATTACCTGCCCGGGGGAGGGTGCATGTCTTCCCCAAGACATATCTGACGTTGCGATCCCGTCATCAACGCTTTGGCAAGGATAAGTTTTAACGTTAAATCGGATTTAACCCTTGCCGCCCATCATGTCCTCGTCATCCCGCCGGCGTTTCGAGCTTCCGGCACACGGTCGATTGAAGGACATCCGATGCGCCGCACCAAGCTGTCTGCCTTGGCGCGCTCGATCACGCTCATTGCGAGCGTGGCAGCGCCCTGCCTCGCCCAAGCGGCGGATCTGCTCCCGCCCCTGCCGCCCGAGCCGCTGCCCCCGCCGGTCGAGATCGGCGGCGGCTGGTACCTGCGCGGCGATGTCGGCGTCGGCGCGACCAGCGTGGGCGCGATCTCGACGGTGCTGAAGGGGTCGCTCCCCGACGGCTACCGCTACGACCAGAAGGCGGTCGAGGACAGTTTCTTCGCCGGCGGCGGCGTCGGCTACCAGTTCGGCAGCTACTTCCACGGCGACATCACCGCCGAGTACCGCGGCGGCAGCAAGTTCCGGTTCCAGGACAGCTTCGACACCACCTGCTACGGCGGCGACGGTCCCTACGGCTGCAAGGGCGTGAATTCCTACAACGCCAACCTCTCGTCGGTGGTCGTGATGGCCAACGGCTACATCGATCTCGGCACGTGGTACGGCATCACGCCCTTCGTCGGCGGCGGCGTCGGCTCGGCCTTCCACCACCTGAGCGGCTTCAACGATTCCGGCTTCGGCGGCGCGACCGGCGGCTACGGCTACGCCCGCGACAAGAACACGACCAGCTTCGCCTGGGCCGCCATGGCCGGCCTCGGCTACAGCGTGACCCCGAACCTCAAGCTCGAGCTCGGCTACCGCTACATGAACCTCGGCCACGTCTCCTCGAACCCCGTGACCTGCATCAACGATCCGGGCTGCGGCGGTGCGGTCTACAAGATCAAGGACATCACCTCCCACGACGTCCGGATCGGCATGCGCTGGCTGCTCGGAGGCGTCGTCGCCCCGGCGGTCGCCGAGTATCAGCCCGAGCCGGCACCGCTGGTGCGCAAGTACTGAAGCCGATCGGCACGCGCCGAGCGATGGCAGCTTCGACGGAACGGCCGGGATGCGCGAGGCGCATCCCGGCCGTTCTCCGTTTCGGGACAGCTGGGCAGGGCGGTGGAAAGTCTTTGATCACAAGGCGTTAGGGTTAAGTCCTCTCTAACGCTTCCGGTGGAGGATGGCCCCTGAGCGATGATTCGAGGCGTTCCCGTCACGCCTTGGCCCGCCTCGCATCTTCCAGCGTATGAGAGCGTCATGGCCGTCCTGAACTCCCGCATCGTCACGGCCCTCCGGCTGGCCCTCGTCGCGCAGGGCCTGGCGACGGCCGCGCAGGCGGCGGATCTCCTGCCGCCGCCTCCGCCGCCGCCGGTCGCCATCGGGGAGGGCTGGTACCTCCGGGTCGACGCCACCGTAAGCGACTATGCCCGTCCGCGCGATGCGACCCCGACGCCGGCGGATGGCAGCCCGTTCAATCCCCTCACGCGCCTGAACCTCGAGACGGTGCCCGGCTATGGCGGCGGCGTCGGCTACCGCATCAACAACTGGCTCCGCGTCGACGCGACGGTCGATCAGCGCGTGCCGTCCCGCTACAGCGCCTACTCGTCGGGATCGAACTTCGTCACCGGCTACAACGTCGAGGCGGGACAGATCGACGTCCTCACCGGCCTGGTGAACGTCTATGCCGATCTCGGCACCTGGTGGGGCCTGACCCCGTATATCGGCGGCGGCATCGGCTTCGCGGACAAGCACTTCGGCAAGGCCTACACCCAGACGACCTGCACCGTCGAATTCTGCGACGGCAATGCGGGAACGGGCCCGCGCGACGCGGTCCGGCGCCCGAGCCGGTCGGTGACGTCCCTGGCCTGGGCCCTGACCGGCGGCGTCTCCTACGAGATCGGAGGCGGCTTCAGCCTCGATACGAGCTACCGCTACGTCGATCTCGGCCGCGCCAAGACGGGCCTGGATGCCTTCGGCTTCGACTCGCGCCTGAAGGATCTCGCCTCGCACGAGGTCCGGGTCGGCCTGCGCTACAGCTTCGCGGGCGGTCCGGGCCGTCTGGCCGGCCTGCCGATCCCGAGCTGGAACCGCAACCCCTACGAGTAGGCGGAAGACCCCGGGGACGGATCGCCTCGCGGAACCCGTCCCCGTCGAAGGCCTTCGCCGGGCAACGGACCGTTAAGGTTACTCAAGTAAAAAGAAAATACAGGCTCAGCCATCTCACCCATCGGGCTGAAACCTTGAGGACGACATCGATGCGTACCGTTTCCCTCGCGCTCCTGGCCGGATTCACGCTCGGCGTCGTCGCGCCGGCGCTGGGCGCCGACCTCGACTATGGCGTTCTGCGCGGCTCGGATTACGAGCCGGAGGTCCAGGTCATCGACTGGAACGGTGTCTATTTCGGCGGACACGCGGGCTATACGGCGACGGACTTTAATTTCGGCAAGGCCGGCAGGCTGGACTTGGAACAGGCGCTGAGAAGCACAACGATCGAGCAGGAATACAAGATCTCCCAGAGCAACACCCTTCGTCCGGGGGTCGGGCATGGGCTCTCCTATGGCGGGTTCGCTGGATACAACTTCCAGTTCGATGAAGCCGTCATCGGCTTCGAAGTCGATTACACGAGCGTTAATCAGAAAAGCCAATCCAGCGACAGCATTGGTCGTCGACTATCTTATCAAAACGGCACGTTTGCCTCGTATTTTGTGAGCACGGACTCCCGCGCGGCACTCCAAGACTACGCGACGGTCCGGGGCCGCGGCGGCGTGATTCTCGGTTCGTTCTTGCCCTACTTCACCGGCGGCTTTGCCATCGGGCGAGCCCATGTCGGGAGCGATGTCTTTGTCCAGGTTTCAGAGTACCAAGACGCGCTGCAGACGATTCCGCTCGGTGGGCTGACCCGATCCGGTGGGACGATCAAGGAGCGGTATGCCCTCGGTGGAACGCTCGGCGCCGGCGTCGACTACGCCGTGACACAGAACGTCTTCCTCAGGGCAGAGTATCAATACGTATGGTTCTCGCAGTTTGGCGATCACAAGATAAGCCTCAGCACGTTCCGTAGCGCGCTCGGCATCAAGTTCTGATTCCGCGTTCGATCCGCGGGCCCGAACGCCGGGCCCTACCAGCAGTCAGATCCGAAACTCGGCAATCAACCAACATTCCTCAAGGGTGCGCGATGCTTCGTCTCGTCCTCCTCGGCAGCGCCGCGGCCTTGTCCATGGGGGCGGGGGCCGTCCAAGCGGGCGGTGAGCCCGGCCCGATCTCGCGGCGCCCGCTTCCGCCGGCGCACATCGCCTATCGCGATCCGGCCTATGCCGCGCGGGTGCGGCCGCTCTTCGTGGCTCCGGTGCCGCGCGCGCCGCGATCCCTGGCGCTGCCGCTCTACAACGAGCCGCCGCCGCGCTTTCCCGTGCCCTGACCCGCCTCAGTTCTCCAGCTCGGTGTCCCAGTACAGGTAATCGAGCCAGGTGTGGTGATACTCCCGATGGTCGAATTCCGGCTGGCGGCGGTGCAGTTCGTGCCGCGTCGGCCGGTGCGGCTCGTGGAGGAGCGGCATGTCCGCCTCCGCCGGGGTGCGGTTGGCCTTGCGCAGGTTGCAGGGCGAGCAGGCCGCGACGACGTTCTCCCAGCTCGACAGGCCGCCCCGGGACCGGGGCACCACATGGTCGAAGGTCAGCCCGCCGGCCGGCAGCCGCAGGCCGCAATACTGGCACGAGAAGGTGTCGCGCAGGTAGATGTTGTAGCGGGTGAAGGCGGGGCTGCGCGCCAGCGTCACGTAGCTCTTCAGGGCGACGACGCTGGGGACCCGCAGGGACCGGGACGGCGAGCGCGCCTCGACGTCGTAGCTGGCCACCAGGGTGACCCGGTCGAGGAACAGCGCCGTGAACGCGTCCTTCCAGGACCAGAGCGACAGGGGATTGTAGGAGAGCGGCCGGTAATCCGCATTCAGGACGAGCGTTTGGAGATCCAGCATCGGCGCTACCCTCTCGACGGGTCAACGGAGGGACAACGCGCCGGGGTCGGCCGGTGCATCGTCCCAGGTTGGTGAAAGATCGGACATCTCCGCATCCCGGGGCGTCGCCGCACGGACCGGGACGGGTGCAGGGACCGGCCTCCGCAGGGGCGCCGGAGCGGCGCGGGAGAAGCGGTCATAGGCCAAAAGCCGTCGCATCGGGCGAAAACGCCCGGTTCGTGGCGACGCTCATCGGCGCGGATGGTCGTCGCCACCTCCTCGCACGGGAACGAAAAGGCCAAGTCCATCGGGGCTTAGTCTAATATCAGCGTGACACGCTTGTGAAGGTCGCAACCGCTTTCCACGAGGTCGCGCCCACAGGCCCTCGGCGCGGGGGGGCCTTCTCGGCCCGCCGCACCGGTTTCGGCCCGAATATGGCGCGTCGTCAGCCTTTCGCCCCATTGCTCGGCGATGGGGCGGGCCCCGGTCGCTCCCCGTCCCCTGAATCGCGCAGGTCCTGCCCGCGCGCTTCGGGCATGCGGGTTGCCAGTGGCCCGACGAGGCGAGGCGCGGCGGCGCGCCAGGACCGCGCGGTGGCGCGGGACGAAAGGATCATCATGCGCGACATCCCGAGAGGCCAGACGACCCGCGGCATCCGGCGAGCGGCCGTGATCGCCGCCTGGCTCGGCGCCCTCGTCCTGGCGCCCGTCGGCGCGGTGGGGCAGGGGGCGCCCGCCGCCCCGGCCGCCACGGCGCCGGCTAAACCCGCGCAGGCCGGCGCCCCGCCCGCCGCGCCCGCGGAGGCCAAGCCGGCCGCCAAGGCACCGGCCCCGAAACCGGTCGTCTCCGAGCAGATCCAGAACGTCCGCGACCAGCTCGACGCCGCCAAGGCCGATCTCGAGCAGCGCGAAAAGATCCTGACCGGTCCGAACGTCGGCAGCGGCGACCTGACCCGCGCCCGCGACGGCATCGAGGCCATTGCCGACAAGATCCGCCACGTCATCGACATCACCACGCCGCGCCTTGAGGCCGCCCGCGAGCGCCTGACCCAGCTCGGCCCGAAGCCGAAGGAGGGCGAGGAGGGCGAGGACGTGGCGCGCGAGCGGACGGAGCGCGAACACGCCGTCGCCGAGATCGACGAGACCCAGCGGCTGGCGAAATCGCTTCTCGTCCAGACCGATCAGATCGTCGACCAGGTCTCGAACCGGCGGCGGGCGGCCTTCACCCGGGGCCTGTTCGAGCGCTCGACCGCCCTGGTCAGTCCCGACCTGTGGATGCGGATCGCCGCCGACATTCCCCGCGACCTGCGCGCGCTCCAGAGCGCGGTGGAGGATACCGCGGCACTGTTCGGCCGCAACGGCACCATCGGCAACCTGCTGCTGCTGGGGATCGCCTTCGGCATCTCGATCGCCCTGTATTTCGGCCGCCGCAACATCGCGCCGCGCCTCGGCCGCCGCGACGCGAAGGCCGTCGCGCCCTCGCAGCGGCGCAAGCTCATGGCCGCCTGGCGGGTGTTCCTCCTCGGCACCATCCCGGCCTTCATCGGCAGCTACGCGGTCTACTACGCCCTCGACGCCACCGACCTCCTGCCCCTGCGCCTGCTGCCGGTGGCGGGCGCCATCCTGGGCGGACTCGCCTTCATCGCCTTCGTGGAGGCCCTGGCCGACGCGCTGCTCTCGCCGGACAAGCCCTCCTGGCGGGTGACGAGCATGGACGACACCGCCGCCGCCCGGGTGACCCGGCTGGCCGTGGGCATCGCCGTCGTGATCACGGTGGTCAAGTCGATTGAGGCCCTCAATTCGGGCATCTCGGCGGCCCTCCCGGTCTCCATCGCTACGCGCGGCATCGGGGCTCTGGCCACGGCCCTCATCCTGGCCATCGGCCTGCATCGCTTCGCCGACACGGCGGAGAAGGAGGAGGCCTGCTTCGGCCCCTACGTGGCGCCGGAGGCGACCACCGGCATCGGCGGCCCGGCCCGTCTCCTCGGCTGGGCGGCGGCGGTCACGATCGCGATCGCGCCGCTCGTCGGCTACGTCGCCTTCGCGGCGTTCCTCATCGACCAGCTCGTCTGGGTGGCGGGCCTGTTCGTCCTGCTGTTCCTGCTGATCTCGAGCGCCGACACCTTCATCGGCGGGACGCTGGGCGACGACACCAAGATCGCCACCGCGCTCCAGGCCAATACCGGCCTGCGCAAGCGCTCGATCAACCAGATCGCCGTCCTGGCGACCGGCCTCGCCCGCGTCGTCCTCGTCATGGTGGCGGCCCTGCTGGCGCTCGCGCCCTGGGGCCTCGACTCGACGGACGTGTTCTCCTCGGTGCGGACCGCCTTCTTCGGCTTCAAGGTCGGCGACGTCACGATCTCGCTCTCCACCATCGTGCTGGCGATCGGGCTGCTCCTCCTCGGCATGGCGGTGACGCGCGCGATCCAGCGCTGGCTCGAGCAGACCTACCTGCCGGCCACCGATCTCGATGCCGGACTGCGCAACTCGATCTCGACCATCGCGGGCTATATCGGCTTCCTGCTCACCCTCGCGCTGGCCTTCTCCTACCTGGGCCTGAGCCTGGAGAAGCTCACCATCGTGGCTGGTGCCCTCTCGGTCGGTATCGGTTTCGGCCTGCAATCGATCGTCAACAACTTCGTCTCGGGCCTGCTGCTGCTCTGGGAGCGCCCGATCCGGGTCGGCGACCAGGTGCTCATCGGCGACAGCGAGGGCATCGTGAAGCGCATCTCGGTGCGCTCCACCGAGATCCAGACCTTCGACCGCTCCGCCGTGATCGTGCCGAACTCGAACCTGATCTCCGGCATCGTGAAGAACCGGGTGCGGGGCGACCGCACCGGGCGCGTGAGCATCACCGTCAGCGTCCTGCGCAACCAGGACCCCGTCCACGCGGCCGAACTGCTGATGGGTTGCGCCCAGGCGCAGCCGGACGTGCTCAAGGAGCCGGGCCCCCGGGTGGTCTTCCGCAAGATCGGCGACCCGTTCCTGGAGTTCGAGCTGATCGTCATGATCGTCGACGTCAGCCTCAGCCTGAAAGTGCAGAACGATTTGAACCTTGCGGTGTTTCAGACCTTGTCGCAGGCCGGAATGATCCCGGCGCTGGGACCGGGCTCCAGCGTGGTCACCGTGCAGGGCCTGGAGACCTTCCAGAGCGCCGTGGGGCAGATCGCCAGCGTGTTCACGCAGCCGCAACGCTCCGGGGACCAAAGCTCGCCGCACCGCACCGAGGACCGGCTCGACGAGGTCGAGCCGATGCGCTCGGCGGAGGCGACCCGGCGGCGCGCGGGAAGCTGACGCGGGATTTTTTTAGGAGATCGGGACGTGGGGCGCAGATCGGTACGGGGTTTCGGGGCCGGCCTGGCGGCCGGCGGTGTGGCGCTGTTGACGGGCTGCGCCACACCGGAGCCGGTCAACGCCACCCTGCCGAGCCTGTACTGGCCGATGACCACGCAGTCGGCCCAGGTCGATACGGCGACCGCCCGCGACATGATCTCGGCCTATCGCGCCCGCAGCGGCGCGGGCCCGCTGCGTCTCGACCCCGAACTGCAGAAGCTGGCCGAGGCGGAAGCGGCCGCCATGGCCACCGCCGACCGGCCGAGCCGGGCGCAGACCGTCAAGAACGCGGTGGAGCGGCTCGGCTTCCACTCGGCCGAGGCGAACCTCTCGGCCGGCTACCACACCCTGGCCGAAGCCTTCTCGGGATGGCGCGACAGCCCCGCCCACAACGCCGCGATGCTGGCGCCGGACGCCCAGCGCATGGGCATCGCCACGGCCTATGCACCGGGCTCCAAGTACAAGGTCTACTGGGCGCTCCTCCTGGCGAAATAAGCTCCGCCCGGCGTCGACAGGACCGGCCGCCCGGGTCCGGCGCCTCGCCGATCAGGGAAAGCCCTTCATCCGCGGCATGGGGGAGGTTTCGCTCAGAAGCGTCACCGTCACCCGGCGGTTGGCGGGCAGGTAGGGATTGTCGGGAAACAGCGGCTCGGTATCGGCCTTGCCCGTGACGGAGGCGAAGCGGTCGTCGGGCACGCCGCTTCCGGCGAGGATCTCGCGCACACTGATCGCCCGGCTGGCCGACAGCTCCCAGGGCGGTGCCGGGGGACGGGTGCCGGGACGGTCGGTCGCGGTGTAGCCGGTGATGGCGAGGCGGTTCGGCATCTTGCGCAGGGTCAGCGCGATGCGTTCGAGGAGGCGCCGGGTCCGCGCGTTGGGCCGGCTCGATCCGTCGGGGAACATCGAGGCGCCGTCCTGGTCGACGATCGAGACGTCGACCCCGCGCTGCGAGGGCGCCACGATGATGTTCTTCGAGAGTTCGGCGATCTCCGGCATGTCCTGGAGCGCCTGGCGCAGGCTCGCGGCGGCGAGGCCCGCACCGTCCGGATAGCCCTTGTCCGGCATGCCCTCGTCGACATTGCCGTCGACGGCCGGCGGAGTCGTGTGGTCGCTGGCGAGCTCGGGCGGGATGTCGCGCTTGTACTTGACCTTGTCGGCGTGCGCGAGGCCGTCCTTCTCGATGATGCCGGCAAAGCGCGACTCCTTGTTCACGCCGAAGGCGTCGCGCATGGAGCCGGCCACCGCCTGCATCTTCTTCTGGTCCTGGGTCGAATAGGCGGCGATCATCACGAAGAAGCTCATGAGGAGGGCCATCAGGTCGGCGAAGGTCACGAACCAGCCGTGACCGCCATGGGCGCCGCCGCGCTTCTTCTTAGCCATCTGCGCCGTCGCGCGTGCTGGGGGGGCGTGCCATCACGCCGGCTCGGCCACGAGCTCGTCGCGATGATTGTGCGGCAGGTAGGCGATCAGCATCTCGCGCACCAGGGACGAGCTCTTGGCGTCGCGGATGAGCAGGATGCCGTCGATGATCAGCGAGCGGGAGACATCCTCCTCCTCGAGCTTCACGTGGAGCTTGTCGGCCAGCGGCAGGGTGATCATGTTGGCGATCAGCGCGCCGTAGAGGGTGGCGAGGAGGGCGGTCGCCATGGCCGGGCCGAGCTTCGAGGGGTCCGACATGTTGGCGAACATCGTCACCATGCCCAGGATGGTGCCGATCATGCCCCAGGCCGGGGCGCAGTCGCCGAAGGCGCGATAGATCTTCGAGCCCTCGTCGAGGTGCATCAGGAAGTTGTCGCGGTCCCGCTCCATGGTGTCGCGGATGAACTCGCGATCGTAGCCGTCGGCGATGTAGCGCGCGCCCTGCGCCAGGAAGGGGTCGGAGATCTCCATGTTCTCCAGGGCCATCGGGCCGGACTTGCGCACCACATCGGCGATCTTGGTGATCTCCTCGATGAGGTCGCGCGGCTTGATGGCGCGCATCGAGAAGGCGTAGCGCAGGCCCATCGGCAGGCCGTGCATCATCGTCGAGAAGGGAAAGCGCATCATCGTGGCGGCGGTGGCGCCGCCGAAGATCACGATGACGGCGTGCTTGTCGAAATAGGCGGCGAAGTTGCCGCCATCGATCATGATCAGGACGAAGACGACGGCGAAGCCGCCCACGAGGCCGATACCGGTTGCGAGATCCATGGTCACTCGAGCCTGAGCGGCTGCCCGCATGCCGCGTTGGCGCCGCAGGACGAGGCGCCGTCCCCACGATTAGGGATTCAGGTTGAACGAACCGTAAAAACCCTGGCCAAACGCTGCTCGATCGCGTCATGCCCCGTTCAGGGAGGCCACGACATAAGGCACGGCACGCCAAGGGTTTGGCGGCCTCTCCCGGGAAGCGCGGTCGCGACCCGGTCCGGCATCGGAGCACACGGTATTATGTCGTTGGTTCGTCTGTACGCGCGCGTGATGGGTCTTCTGGGCACCGATCGTCGCCTGGCCGCCGTCCTGGCCTGCGCCAATGTGGCCCTGGCCGTGGCGGCGTTCGCCGAGCCGCTGCTGATGGGCCGCATCATCGACCAGCTGACCCACCTCAAGTCCAGCTCCAACGCCTTCACGACGCTGGCCCCCCTGATCGGGGCCTGGGTGGCCTTCGGCCTGTTCACCATCGCGGCCGGCGTCACGATCGCGCTGCACGCGGACCGGCTCGCCCACCGCAACCGCCTGACGGCGATGGCGAATTACTTCGAGCACGTGCTGGAACTGCCGCTGGCGTTCCATTCCTCGAACCATTCCGGCCGCGTCCTGAAGGCGATGCTGGAAGGCTCGAACGGCATGTTCTGGCTCTGGCTCGGCTTCTTCCGCGACCACTTCGTCGCCTTCGTCTCGCTGATCGTCCTTCTGCCCATGACCCTGTTCGTGAACTGGCAGCTCGGCTCGATCCTTGTCGTCCTCGTGCTCGCCTTCACGGCGCTGACCACGATGGTGATGCGCCGCACCGAGACCCTGCAGGGTCGGGTCGAGGCCTACCAGTCCGGTCTGGCCGAGCACGCCTCCGACGCCCTGGGCAACGTCGCCGTGATCCAGTCCTTCACCCGCGCCAAGGCGGAGAAGGATGCCATGCACGACATCATCCGCAACCTGCTGGCCGCGCAGATCCCGGTCCTGTCCTGGTGGGCGCTGGCCAACGTGGCCACCCGCGCCTCCGCGACCCTGACCATGACGGCGATCTTCATCACCGGCATCGCCCTGCACCAGCACGGCCAGGCCAGCGTCGGCGAGGTCGTGGCCTTCATGAGCCTCGCCACCATGCTGGTGACGCGCCTCGACCAGGTCGCCACCTGCATCAACGGCCTGTTCCAGCAGATGCCCAAGATCGACGAGTTCTTCGAGATCCTCGACACGACGCCGGCCGTACACGACCGCCCGGGCGCCCAGCAGGTCGCGCGCTTCGACGGCGAGGTCGCCTTCGATGGCGTCGGCTTCTCCTACAATGCCCGCCGCAAGGCCGTGGAGGACGTCTCGTTCACGGCCCGGGCCGGCGAGACCGTCGCCCTGGTCGGCACCACGGGCTCCGGCAAGTCGACCACCCTCGGCCTGCTGCACCGCGCCTTCGACCCGGACCATGGGGCCATCCGCATCGACGGCACCGACATCCGCGACATCGGCCTGTCGTCCCTGCGCCACAACATCGGCGTCGTCTTCCAGGAGCCGATGCTGTTCGCCCGCTCGATCCGCGAGAACCTGCAGGTCGGACGCCCGGACGCCACGGATGCCGAGATGCTCGACGCCCTCGAGCGCGCCCAGGCCACCGAGTTCATGGCCCGCCAGGCGGACGGCCTCGACACGGTGATCGGCGAGCGCGGACGCTCCCTCTCCGGCGGCGAGCGCCAGCGCCTCTCGATCGCCCGCGCGCTCCTCAAGAACCCGCCGGTGCTGATCCTCGACGAAGCCACCTCGGCCCTCGACGCGACCACCGAGCGCAAGCTCCAGGGTGCCCTGGAAGCCGTGATGGAGGGCCGCACGACCTTCGTGATCGCCCATCGCCTGGCGACGATCCGCAACGCCGACCGCATCCTCGTCTTCCACGAGGGCCGGATCGTCGAATCGGGCAGCTTCGACGACCTCGTCGCCCAGAATGGCCGCTTCGCCGAACTCGCCCGGGCGCAGTTCATGGCGGCCCAGGAATCGGAAGGCCTGCCGCTCGCGGCCTGAGCCACGCCCCTCCGAACCCCGACGCATCACCCCTCGCCCGCCAGTCCGGGCGAGGGTTTTTTGTCGACGCCCGAGCGGCTTGGCGGAGATTTCGGATGTCGTTCCTCATGCCGGCGAGCACCGGCTGGGGCTCAGCCGTGAGTCGCCGGGGCAGGACCGGTTGGGCGCGGGGCCATCACTCGGCCGGGACCGCCGTCGCGTCCTCCGCCCAGACCCGGAACTTCGTCAGGCGGTTCGGGCCGAAGGTGTGGGTCAGGGGCACGTCCGCCGCATCGCGTCCGCGCGCCACCAGGATCCGGCCCCGCCGGGGGGCATTGTTGCGCGGGTCGAACACGTGCCAGCCGCCGCCGAGATAGACCTCCGTCCAGGCGGCGAAGTCGCCCGGGGCGTGCGGCTCAGGCTCGCCGATGAAGCTGAGATAGCCGGTGCAGTAGCGGGTCGGGATGTTCAGCGCCCGGCAGAAGGCGACGAACAGGTGGGCGTAGTCCCGGCACACGCCGCGCCGGCTCGCGAAGGCATCGGCGGCGGTGCGATCGACATGGGCGTAGCCGTAGCCGAACGTGATATGCTGGTGGACGTAGTCGCAGATCGCCTGCACGCGCGACCAGCCCGGGGCGAGGTCGCCGAACAGTGCCCAGGCCTCGCTCGAGAGCAGGTCGGACTCGCAGTACCGGCTCGCCACGAGGAACGGGAGCGCCTCCTCCGGCAGATCCTCGACCGCATGCTCCTCGGCCTCCGGCACCACCGGATCGAGGGCGCCGTCGTCCTCGATCTCGGCCTGCACGCTCAGGGTCAGGACACCCGCCGGCGCGACGAAGCGCACGGTCCGGTTGCCGAAGACGTCGCGGAAGGTGCGGACCGGCAGCGGCGGATCGAGGGCGAGCACGTCCGGGGGGACCGCGGCGAGGCCCCTGGCCGAAAAGGAATTGAGACGGGCGATGACGGGGGTCGGCTGTGGGAAATCATAGCCCATCTCGCAACCGAACCTGATCCGCATCGAAGCTCCCCCGGGCCGGCCGCCGCGCTGCCGCCTTCGCCCTCACTGCCCGCGCCCGAACCGGGACACTAGGCCGCCAGGGTCACAGGCGGATGTCATTGCACGCCCTGCGCGCAGATGAAGCAGCGGGCTCAGAGCCCCCGGGCCCGCGCCTGCTTCTGCTGCATCCGCGCCTGGAGCCGCACGCGCCGCGCTGCAATGACGGTGCCATTGATCTCGCCCCCGAACAGGAACATCGCGGCGAGCCAGTAGAGGAAGACGAGGAACACCATCGCGGTGGCGAGACCGCCATAGGTGGAGGCGTAGGCGTTGGAGAAGCGGTCGAGGTAATAGCCGAAGCCGAGGCCGGCGAGGAACCACAGCAGGAGCGTCACGGCGATGCCGGGCACCACGGCCAGCACCGTGCGGCGACCGGTGGCGACGAATTTGTGGGCGATCACCAGCACGGTGAGCAGCAGGAAGGCCGTGATGCCGATGCGGCCGATCGCGACCGTGAGGCTCAGGGGCTCGAGGCCCGGCGCCACGTTGATGACCTTGCGCCAGATCAGAGGGCCCAGCACCACCAGGAGGGCGAAGGCCAGCATGGCGAAGGCGCCGCAGACGACGTAGCCGATGGATTCGAGACGCGTCAGCCACCAGGGCCGCACCTCGCGCAGGCCGTAGGCGCGGTTCAACCCGACCCGCAGGCTCTCGACCCCCGACGACGAGAAGTACAGCGCCAGCAGCGCGCCGAGGGTGAGCACGCCGCCGCGCTGCTCCGTGAGCACCCGGTGCACCTCGTTGACGATGGGCTTGGCGACCTCGCGCGGCCAGGCATCGAAGATCAGGACGCTGGCCTCGTCGGCGAGCGACTTCGTGCCGAACAGGCCCGCCAGGGCAGCGAGAAGGATCAGGAACGGGAACAAGGCGGTCAGGCTCGAGAGGGCGATGTGGCTGGCGATGGCCCAGCCGTCATGGGCGACGAAGCGCTGGGCGGCGACGCCTACGATCTCGAAAGGCTTGCGGAGACGTCTCACGGGGCGGGGGTTCGTCCTCGAACGGGGCGGGGGGCGGGCGTGTCGTCTAAAAGCAACGCGGCCCGTT
>NZ_JBYSXL010000043.1:0-40041 GCF_058782155.1 Methylobacterium sp. FW306-05-D | reverse complement strand
TCCAGATCCTCGTGCGCACCGTCCTGGCCGAAATCACCCGCCGCACCAACGCCTTCTGAACCAGACACGAGACGCGGAGCGGGCAGGGCGGTCGCCCCGGTGGCCGGGTCGCGCGCAGCCCGCGTCGGGTCCGGCCTTCACCAAATCCATGCGGTCGCGCTAGGCTGGCCAGTGGCCGATTCACCACCCGCCTTCCATGCAGAGCGACTTTCGATGAACGTCTCCCACAGCTTCGGCGCCCGGTTCGAGTCCCTTCGGGGTTCGGTCCAGCGGAACGTTCAGGTGGCCCGCCTGGCCGCCGCGGTGGAGATGAGCAAGCCGCGCACCCGCGGCACCGGCTACGCGCTCCTCGCCCTGGGCGTCGCGCTCGGCGTCCTGATCTCGTTCCTGCTCCAGTTTCTCGCCGTCCTGGTGATGATCGCGCTGGGTTTCGGCCTCGGCTACGCCGCCCGGTCCTACGTCTCGAAGCGGCGCAGGGATCGCTTCCTGCAGGACCGGCTGATGCGCTGAGCCCAGCCTCGCGAGGCCGACCGCTCCCCACGACATCTGGACCGGGCTGACGCGTGTGCGAGCCCGCCGGTCCTTGCGACGAACGTATCCCCTCGGCGCCGCCGATCTTCGAAGGCCGGGGGCGCCCCGCAGGCCGCGACGAAATCCGCCCGGCCCGAACGCGCGCGCGGAAGGGCGCACGGAAGGGCGCGCGGAAGGTAACGTGGGTGAATGCCGCCGTCCGGCGCGTCGGCCATAGTCGGGGCGCTGGCCGCGTCCCCCCGATGGCCAGTGTGGCCCCGCTCCGCGCTCCCCCCAATCGATCGCGGGTGGGGCCACCCCCGATCGGTGTGCCCGAAGCGGATGAAGCCTCGCGGAGCGCGCGGGCCGGTTCGTCCGTCAGAGGGGGCGCGGGCCGCGCATGCGGACCAGTTCCAGCACCGCGAGCGCCATGGGCGTGCCGATGAGGACGAGGGCGAAGAAGAGAGACATGTGTGACCGTCCGCGTGCGTCGGGTTGAGGCGGGCCGTCCAGGCTCACGCAGGAGCCGGGGCGGAACCCCGCCGGAGGAATGACCGTCAACGCTGGGCCGCGGGAGAGGGTTTCGCGCCGATGCAGGGCCCGGCGGGCCGACGGGCATGCCGCCAGGATCCGGTGCGCGTACATCCGGCGTCACCCGATCCGGCGGCATGGCCGTCGCCGGTCTGGCGGCACGCGGCCGCCACCGGCTTGATCCGACCTTGAGGCATCATGGTTAAGGATCGGTGAAGGGCCCCGCGGCCGGGCTCGATAGAGCGGCCATCCGCAACTTCAAGAATGTCGCCCACGGCCAAGCTTTGCTAATCGCCATCCACAGGCGCGGGACGGGGACGAATGGCGACAGAGAGCGATACGCGGACGAGGCAGGCTCGGGCCGAAGACTCCAGGGCAGCCCGGCTTCGGCGGCTCTGGCGGAGCCAGGACACCACGCTCCGGTCCAGCGGACTCGCCCTCGGGCGGCCGGTCCTGGCCATGGCGCGGCCGGAGGCCTCCGATGTCCCGGCGCGTGGACTCACCGCCCGCGAACTCATCAACATGGCCCGCGCGGCGCGACGCGAGGGAGAGCGCCGGACCGGCCTCAGCCCCTGACGGCCCCGAGCCGGAACACCGCCCGGACCGCCTCCGTTGACCTCCCAACAGGGAGTGAAACCGATGATCGATGCCGCGCAGATCAAGGAACATGCCGACGTCGTCGGCTCGGACGGCGCCCATGTCGGCACCGTCGATCACGTCGACAAGGGCGAGATCAAGCTGACCAAGAAGGATCCGGACGCGGGCGGCCTCCACCACTTCATCCCGGTGGATTTCGTCCAGTCCGTCGAGGGCAACACCGTGCGGCTCGACCGCTCGGCCGCGGAGGTCAAGCGGGAATGGTCGACCTCCTGACCCCGAATTCGCGTCACCCCCCGGTTCATTGACGATGCACCGGCCCGTTCCCACATCGAGTCCGGGCCGGTCGCAGGACCGGGCGCGGCCACGAGCCGGAATCGGGTGACGTCGGATGGACGCGCACCGGGTTTCGGCCTGCGTGGCCGTCGCGGTTTCGGCGGTCGGGCGCCCGTCCGTGTGAACACAGACCCGTGAGGAACACAGCCATGGCGGACGTCATCACGGGAGATTTCGGCACGAGCCGCGAGGCCCTGGCCGGGCTGGAGCGCGTCTTCGGGGACGCCGCCGGTCTGCGCGTCGGCCTGCGCCGCATCGAGGCGCCGCACGGCGACGAGTTGCAGGTCACGGTCGGTGCGCAGGCCCTGTCGGTCCCCCGGCCCGTGGCCGTGGTGCTCGCCAATGCCGCGGGCGAGGACGAGGCCGACCGCATCGGCAAGGCCGTCCTCGAGGCGCTCCAGTTGTCGGAAGGGCTGCGCAGGGGAACGCTCTGAAAACGAGGCGTTTCCGAACAGGCGCGGCGATCAATTGACGAGTTCCGTCTTGCCAGCCGGCACCGGAGCCGCTTTTATTCTCGCGCTGCCCGTGCTGGTCCTCGGGTGATTGGCAACAACCTTCAGCGCCCGCGGCCTTCCGGCCTGCGGGCGTTCTTCTGTGCGGTCGCCGGGGACCCGTTCAATCCACCGCCGCACCGTGCAGCTCCGCGCTGGTGAAGCGCTGCTGCTCGGCCATTACCAGGCCGGCGAGTTCGCGCTTCAGGGCGTTGAACTCGCCCGAGGCGGTGTCGCGCGGGCGCGGGATCTCCACCGTGAGGTCGCGCTTGATGCGCCCGGGGCGGTAGGTCATCACGAGGATGCGGTCGGCGAGGTAGATCGCCTCCTCGATGGAATGGGTGACGAAGATCACCGTCTTGCGGTACTCGGCCCAGATGCGCAGCAACTCGTCCTGCAGGGTACGCCGGGTCAGGGCGTCCAGCGCCCCGAAGGGCTCGTCCATCAGCATCACCGGCGGGTCGAGGGCCAGGATGCGCGCGATGGCCACGCGCTGGCGCATGCCGCCGGAGAGGTCCTTCGGGTAGCGCTTGCGGAAATCCGACAGGCCGAGGGTGGCCACGATGCGGTCGACCGTCACTGTGGCGTCGGCCCGCGGCACGCCCCGGATGTCGAGGCCGAAGCGGACGTTGTCCTCCACGTTCATCCAGGGAAACAGCGCGTATTCCTGGAAGACCATGCCGCGGTCGGGCCCCGGCTCGGTCACGGGGCGCCCGCCCATGGTGATCCGCCCGGCGCTGAGCGGCGTGAAGCCCGCGATGGCGTTGAGCAGGGTGGACTTGCCGCAACCGGAGGGCCCGAGCAGGCAGAGGAACTGCCCTTCGGGCACCGTCGCGGTGATGTCGTCCAGGGCCGGGACGGCGCCGGCCCCCGTCCCGAACACCTTGCTGGCCTGGGCGATCTCGATTTGCGCCGACATGATCAGGCGTCCTGGTTCAGCGTTCAAGGCCGCGGTGCCAGCGCAGGAGGTGGTCGTTCAGGCGCGACATCGCCCCGTCGATGATGAGGCCGAGGACGCCGATGGTCAGCATGCCGCCGATGATCTTGTCGGACCACATGTACTCGCGGGCCTCCAGGATGCGGTAGCCGAGCCCGTCCGAGACCGCGATCATCTCGGCGACGATGACCACGATGAAGGCGGTGCCGATGCCGATCCGCATGCCTGCCAGCACGAAGGGGCTCGCCGCCGGCAGGATCACCCGGCGGAACATCGTCCAGGAATTCGCCCCGAGGTTGCGCGCCGCGCGGATGTAGATCGAGTCCACCTGCCGCACCCCCGCGATGGTGTTGACCAGGACGGGGAAGAAGGTGCCGAGCGCGATCAGGAACAGGGCCGGCGGATTGCCGAGGCCGAACCAGACGATGGCGAGCGGGATGTAGGCGATGGGCGGGATCGGCCGCAGGATCTGGAGCAGGGGATTGAACAGCGCGTAGAGCCGGTCGCTGGTGCCGAGCAGGAGCCCAACCGGCACCGCGAGGCCGGCCCCGACGCAGAAGCCCATGATCACGCGGGTGAGGCTCGCCACGGCGTCGTGCGGCATCTCGCCGGAGAACATCCAGTGCCAGTAGCTCTCGGTGGCCGGATCGTAGGGCAGGCCGGGCAGGAGGCCCGAGTACCACTTCGCCGCCACTGCGCTCGGCGGCGGCAGGACGATGGGGGAGAACACGCCGGCCCGGCTCAGGATCTCCCACAGGATCAGGAGGGCGAGGGGGACGAGGGCGCCGCGAAACCGGTTCATCGCGACGCTCAGTTCGTCTTGAGTTCGGCTTTCGCCTTCTCGAGGAGGTCGGTCTTCACCCACTCGGCATCGGATTTGGGCGGGTTCACCATCTTACCGAGGCCGTACTTCATCATGTAGTCGGTCGTGGTCTGCATGTGCCCGGCCGGCACGTCGTAGGTGTACTTGGCGTTGGCCATGCCGTCGCGGAAATCCTGGCTCGAGAGCTGGCCCTTGAACACGCTCTCGCGGACGTACTTCTCGGCGAGCGCCGGATCGTCGATGAAGGCCTTGGTGGCGGCGACGAACAGCTTGAGCACCCGGGCGGCGACCTCGGGGCGCTCGTTGTACATCTTCTCGGTCATCACCAGCGGGCGCACCGGCACGCCGATGGGGGTGTCGTAGGGCTTGACCACCTCGGCGGCGTAGCCGGCGCTGATCGCCTGCGTGGATTGCGGCTCGCTCTGGCAGATCACGTCGACGTATTTCTGCGACAGGGCCTGGTTCAGGTCGGCGTAGTTGTTGAAATAGATCAGCTGCACGTCCTTGCCGGGCCGCTCCGACCAGGTCATCCCGTGCTTGTCGAGCTCGGCCAGCAGCATCAGGTCCTGGGTGCCGCCACGGACGGTGGCGACCTTGAGGCCCTTCACGTCCTTCAGGGTCTTGACCGTGTCGAGGTCGGGCCGGCGCAGGATGCGCACGCCGCCATTGGCGAAGCCCGCCACCACGTAGAGCTTCACGCCGTTGCCGCGGGCGGCCACGGCGCCGTCGGCGCCGGAGGCGGAGATGTCGATCTGGTCCACCGCCATGGCGGGGTAGATGTCGGCGCCCTTGGCGAAGACCTTCTCGTCGATCTTCAGGCCGTATTTCGGGGCGATCTCCTTCATGTAGGAGATCGCCCCGTAATGGGCGAATTTGAGGTTGCCGAGGCGGACCACGTCCTCCGCCCGGGCGCTGCCGAGAGCACCCAGAGTCGCGAGAACCAGCAGGGCGGCGCGCGCCGTCGCGTTGCGTGTAAGCATCGGTCTCCTCCGGTCGCGGGTCGTGTCGCCCGCTTCGTCCGCCGTGAGAACGGTCGGTACGGGGTTGAATAAGCGTATTCTGGATTCGAAAGTAAACCCGCCCCGGAGAGAGTTTTGACAGCCATTGAAACGGATGAAATCGAGCGGGTCACCGTGCTGGGCTGCGGCACCCTGGGTGCCAGCTGGGCGGCCCTGTTCCTCGCCCACGGACTCGACGTGGCGGCCTACGATCCGTCGCCCGGATTCGAGGCGGGTGCCGCCCGCGCGGTCGAGGCGGCGCGGCAGCAGTTGGCCGAGCTCGGCCTGAGCGGGGAGGGGGCCCTGCGCTTCCACGACGGCCTGGAGGAGGCCCTGGCCGGGACCGGCTTCGTGCAGGAGAACGCGCCGGAGAACGAGGCGGTCAAGCGCGCCCTGCTGGCGGAGGTCGATCGCCGGCTGCCCCCCGCGATCCTCGTCGCCTCGAGCACCTCCGCCATGCTGCGCAGCGCCCTCGTCGCCGATTGCGCCCGGCCCGAGCGGATCCTGGTGGCGCATCCGTTCCACCCGCCCCACCTCGTGCCCCTGGTCGAGATCGTGGCCGGCGACGCCGCCACGGCGGCGCGGGCCGCCGCCTTCTACGCCCGGCTCGGACGCCGGCCGGTGGTGCTCCAGCGCGAGATGCCGGGCCACATCGCCAACCGCCTCGCCTCGGCCCTCTACCGGGAGGCCGTGAACCTCGTGGCCGAGGGCGTCGCGAGCGTCGCGGATATCGACGCCGCCCTGTGCAACGGTCCCGGCCTGCGCTGGGCCGCGATGGGGCCGCACATGACCTATCACCTCGGCGGCGGGGAGGGCGGCATCCGGCACTATCTCGACCATCTCGGTCCCAGCCAGGTTCGGCGCTGGGCCAGCCTCGGGACCCCGGAGCTGACCGAGGCCGTGAAGGACCGAATCGTGGCCGGGATCGAGGCGGAGGCCGCCGGCCGCTCGCTCCAGACCCTGGCCGAGCGCCGCGACCGTGCCCTGATCGAGATCCTCAAGGCCCGCACCGAGGTGGCGGGCGAGGGCCCCTGAGCCCTCGCATGCCGACCGTTCCAGATTCCCGATCCGCCGCATCCCCGAAGGCTGACAGACCGTGACCGCATCCCCGCCGGATCGCCGACCCCTGGTCGTCCTCACCAACCCCATCCACCCTGAGGCGGTGGCCCGGCTCTCGGGCGAAGCCCGGGTGGTCGCCGCCGCGGACACCCGGCCCGAAACCCTGCGGGCCCTTTCGGCCGAGGCGGCGGGCCTGATCGTGCGGGCGCAGCTGCCCGACGACATCCTCGACCACGCGCCACACCTGCGCGGCATCGTCCGCCACGGCGTCGGGCTCGACTTCGTGCCCCTGGAGGCGGCGACCGCCCGCGGCATCCCGGTGGCCAACCTGCCGGGCAGCAACACCCAGGCGGTGGCCGAGTACGTCTTCTCGGCCCTGCTGCACCTGCGCCGGCGGCTCGGGCCTCTCGACCGGACCCTGCGCGAGAGCGGCTGGCTCCCGGCGAAGTCGCTGGCGAGCGACCTCGGCGAGATCGGCGGGACGACGATCGGCATCCTCGGCACCGGCGAGATCGGGCGCCGCGTCGCCGCCATCGCCCGCCACGGCTTCGGCATGCGGGTGCTCGGGCATTCCCGCCGCGCCGGCACCGCCGGCGGCCTGATCGAGCCGGTGGACCGCGAGACCCTGTTCTCGGGAAGCGACGCCGTCGTCGTCGCCTGCCCGCTGACACCGGAGACCCGCGGCCTCGTCGATGCCGGTCTGATCGGCCGGATGCGGCCCGACGCCGTGCTGATCAATGTGGCGCGCGGCCCCATCGTGCGGGACGACGCCCTCGCGGCGGCCCTGCGGGCGGGGGCGATCGGGGGCGCGGCCCTCGACGTGTTCGCGACCCAGCCCCTGCCCGGGGACCATCCCTATTTCGGCTGCCCGAACCTGCTCCTCACCCCGCACGTCGCCGGCACCTCTGCCGCCAGCCTGCGGGTGATGGGCCTCGGCGCCGCCGAGGCGATGCTGTGCATCCTGCGCGGCACGGCGCCCCCGAACCTCGTCAATCCGGAAGCCCTGCGAGCTCCGGGCTGATTTCGGGTGTCTCGGCCGCGTACGGCACGGGGGCGGTCAAGGATTTCCTGCCCCGTCATGCGTCTTACGCAGAGTTCCCAGACCGAGGGGACGATTGCTGCAGCGCAGCATCGGGTCCAAGTCACGGTCATCGCGGGCGCCCCGTCCGCATCCCCAGACGTCGCGAGATCGCCATGTCCGCTGCCCCCGCCGTCTCCGCCGCCGCCCGGCTCCGCCTGCAGGCCGCGGACAGCCTGTTCGCCCGCATGATCCAGGCCTGGCTCGGCCATTACCAGCGCCTTATCGACGCCGGCGCCCACCCGGTCTGAGCCGGAGGCCAGCCCGACCCGTCCTCCAACCCAGCTCGGCCGAACATCGCCGTCCCCGGCTTATCGCCGCCGCCGCGAACCTGTAGAACGGGTTCCTGCCGGAGGGCGGAGGACACCTCCCCCGGGGCGCGCCGCGACCGCGCGGGTTTCTCGCGGGAGGACACCATGGCTCTGACCAGTGCGATCAAGGGCGTGATCCCCATCGCCCCGACGCCGTTCCATCCCGACGGCCGGGTCGACGAGACCTCCCTCGACCGGATGTCCGAGTTCTTCCTCGGCGCGGGCATCGACGGCCTCACCATCCTGGGCCAGCTCGGCGAGGCGCCGAAGCTCGACCACGCCGAGGCGGTCGCCATCGCCCGGCGGGTGATCGGGCGCGTGGACGTGCCGGTCCTCGTGGGCGTCTCGGCCCCGGGCTTCGCCGCCATGCGGTCGCTCGCCCGCGAGGTGATGGACCTCGGTGCGGCCGGCGTGATGATCGGGCCGCCCAACACCCTGCGCACCGACGACCAGGTGGTGGCCTATTACCGCAACGCCGCCGAGGCGATCGGCCCCGACGTGCCCTTCGTGATCCAGGATTATCCGCTCACCTTCTCGGTGGTGATGACGCCCGCCGTGATCCGCCGGATCGTCACCGAGAACCCGTCCTGCGTCATGCTCAAGCACGAGGACTGGCCCGGCCTCGACAAGATCACCGCCCTGCGCGCCTTCGAGCAGGACGGCTCGATGCGCCACATCGCGATCCTCACCGGCAATGGCGGCCTGTTCCTCGACTTCGAGATGGAGCGCGGCGCGGACGGAGCCAATACCGGCTACGCATTCCCGGAGATGCTCGTCGACGTCGTGCGGCTGTCGCGGGCCGGGGAGCGCGACGCGGCGCACGACCTCTTCGACGCGCACCTGCCTTATCTGCGATACGAGCAGCAGCAGGGCCCCCTGGGCCTGGCGGTGCGCAAGTACGTCTTCCGGAAGCGCGGGATCTTCGCCTCGGACGCCCAGCGCAAGCCGGCCGCGAGCCTGTCGGCCCAGAGCAAGGCGGAGGTCGATTACCTCCTGTCGCGCATCGCCCGCGTCGATCCGCGCGCCCGCGTGGCTCCCTGACACCCGGACCGGGACGAGCATCATGAGCAAGGGTCTGCGCAAGGGCCTCACCAGCTACGGCGACGCGGGCTTCTCCCTGTTCCTGCGCAAGGCCTTCATCAAGGCGGCGGGCTACTCGGACGACGCCCTCGACCGGCCCATCGTGGGCATCACCAACACGGCCAGCGACTACAACCCGTGCCACGGCAATGCCCCGGCCCTGATCGAGGCGGCCAAGCGCGGGGTGATGCTGGCCGGCGGCCTGCCCATGGTGTTCCCGACGATCTCGATCCACGAGAGCTTCGCGCATCCCACCTCAATGTTCCTGCGCAACCTCATGGCGATGGACACCGAGGAGATGCTGCGGGCCCAGCCGATGGACGCCGTCATCGTCATCGGCGGCTGCGACAAGACCCTGCCGGCGCAGATCATGGCGGCGGCGAGCGTCGACCTGCCCACCGTGGTCGTCCCTGTCGGTCCCATGGTGGTGGGCCACCACAAGGGCGAGGTGCTCGGCGCCTGCACGGATTGCCGCCGCCTCTGGAGCGCGCACCGGGCCGGCGCGATCGATGAGGCCGAGATCGAGGCCGTCAACAGCCGGCTCGCCCCGTCCGTCGGCACCTGCATGGTGATGGGCACGGCGAGCACCATGGCCTGCGTGACGGAGGCGCTCGGCCTCGCCCTGCCCATGAGTGCCACCGTGCCGGCACCGCATGCCGAGCGCATCCGCATCGCGGAACGCAGCGGGCGCCGCGCCGCCGAGATGGCGGTGTCGGGCGGCCCCCGGCCGAGCGAACTCCTGACGCCCGCCGCCTTTCGCAACGCGCAGGTCGTGCTCCAGGCGATCGGCGGCTCCACCAACGGCCTGATCCACCTCACCGCCGTCGCCAACCGGACGCCGCACGGCATCGACCTCGACGCCTTCGACGCCCTCGGGCGCGCGGTGCCGGTGCTCATCGACCTGAAGCCCTCGGGCCAGCACTACATGGAGCACTTCCACCATGCCGGCGGCATGCCGGTGCTCCTCAGGAACCTGGGATCGCTGATCGACCTCGAGGCCGGCACGGTCGCGGGCGGGACCCTGCGCGACGTGGTGGCGGCCGCCGAGACGGTTCCGGGTCAGACCGTGATCCGGTCCGCCGATGACCCGATCAAGCCCGTGGGGGCCATGGCGGTGCTGCGCGGCAACCTCGCCCCGCGCGGCGCCCTGATCAAGCACAGCGCCGCGAGTCCGGCCCTGCTCCAGCACACCGGCCGGGCGGTGGTGTTCAGCTCCATCGCCGACATGACCGCCCGGATCGACGACCCCGACCTCGACGTCGGGCCGGACGACGTCCTCGTCCTCCAGAACGGCGGCCCGAAGGGCGCGCCCGGCATGCCGGAGGCGGGCTACCTGCCGATCCCGAAGAAGATCCTGGCGCGCGGGATCAAGGACATGGTGCGCATCTCCGATGCCCGCATGAGCGGGACGGCCTTCGGCACCATCGTCCTGCACATCACGCCGGAATCGGCCGTCGGCGGCCCCCTCGGTCTCGTCCGCACCGGCGACCGCATCCGCCTCGACACCGCCGGCCGGCGCCTCGACGTGCTGGTCGACGACGCCGAACTCGACGCCCGTCGCGCCGCCCTCGGCCCGACCCGGAGGCCGGACTGGGCGCGACGCGGCTACGCGCGCCTGTTCCACGAGACGGTGCTGCAGGCGGACGAGGGCTGCGACTTCGACTTCCTGCGCGCCGAGCCGGCGCGGGACGATGCGCCCTGACCCGGTCTCCGCCCGATCGAAGCGGTCGGGCTCGCCCCGGCCGGCGCAGCCCCTCCGGTCGACGCGATGCAGGAACGCCTATCGGATGCTTCGCAGCAGATCGACCCAGCGCTGATACCCGGCGCCGTTGAGATGAATGCCGTCGAATGTATAGGCCTTGTCCAGATTTCCGCGTTGATCTATCAGAACTCGATAAACATCAACAAACTGTAATTGATTCTGCTTGCTGTAATCGACCAGCAAGGAATTCAGTTTTCTGACATCATCGTTGCTGCGATACTGAAACTTGACCTGATTGTTGACGGGCAGGACAGATTGGATGACGATCTTGCTGGAAGGGCTGCCTGCCAGAATCCGCTTCACGATCAGCGCGATATTGGCAAAGGCCTCGTCCGGCTTTCGCGACGCCAGATCGTTGATCCCGACCATGAGCATCACCATCCGCGGCTGGATCTTCTTGAGGCCATCCAGCCGGCTCAGGATTTGGTCGGTCGTTTCGCCGTCGACACCCCGATTCTTGATGTGGGGATCGTGCAGCAACTCGCTCCACTCCGCTTGATGCGTGATGGAATCGCCGATGAAGACGATGGCCTCCGGATCGTGGACGTCGACGGCTTCCAGCATCTCCCGCCGTCCCTGGCTCCATCCCGACACGTCGCTGCCGTACCTGATCTTGAAGAGTAGATACGATGGTCCGCCAAGCTTGTTGACGACGAATAGGGTGGCGGCGATCAGAAGAGCCAGGGACATAGCCTGAACGACGACGAGCAGCAGGACGACCCTGGGCTTGTTTCTCACGAAACTAATAAACGACATCTAACAGATCCTGAAACCCAAGTATGAAATACAGCGCGCTTAAGGATGCCGTCGCATCGAAGACCCGGCAACGGGTTCTGGAGCTGCTGACTCGCTGGAATTCGTCAGGGACGCTTTGGGATGCAGCTCGGCGCTGATCTGCGCTGACCGAGGAGACAGATAACGCTTGAAAAACAGGAATCGCTTCTCGATCAGGTGCCACGATAGAAATGAGAACAATGCCGTGAAAAATACTGTCAGACCCAGGAGGAGGAACAGGTTGCCGCGCACAGCCGGTATCGCCGCGACAAGCGACTGCGTGATGGGGTAACCGTAGAGATACACGCCATACGAGTAGTCTCCTGTCTTCAGAAATCCAATTTGGGGCAGAGCGGAAAGTCCGATAAACAAAGTGATATAGGTCAATATGGCGGGATATACATAGACTGTATGATTTGACATCATCAATACATAAGCCACAACCAAGGCGATGACGAAATAGCTCGCACGGTACGGAATCTTGTCTCTCCACAAATAGAACAAGACCCCCATAAAGAAATAATATACAGATACGTTGCCGTCTAAACCTAAGTGATTCTCTCCATAACCATATAAGAAGTTCCCAATCAACAGCGGAATCGTGCATATCAAGAAGATTATGCTAAAGATTTTTCTATTGAATACTAACCCTGACAGCATGAGACATGCCGTGATCGCATAGGCGTAAAATTCGGCAGGAAGCGTCCATAGATTTCCATTCACCGTCGGAGCGACATTGTGCTCTCGAAAAACACCCGGCAGTGTGTAGTGAACGTTTCCCAATATATTGAGAAAATATGCGAAGAATTCAGTGGACGTATAATAATCGCTCGCAGTCAGAGTCGTGAAGATACCGCCTAGGATGATCGCCGAGAGGGTGACCTCGACGAACAGTGCGGGCAGAATTCGGATCACGCGAAGTCCGAGAAACGGCACGATCTTTCTCGTTCGGAAGGCACTTCCCGACACGAGAAATCCGCTCAAAGCGAAGAACATCGGAACACGGCAAAGCGTATAAGGACGCGCCGGACCCGAAACCCCTTTGACCTCCGCTGCAATACCGGCATTCACAATGCTGTCGGGAGGAAGAGCAGGCGCGGCTGCACCGGCCTGCGGGAACAGGAAGTTCATGATGTCGAGGATCAGATGAGACAGGAAACCTTTGTTCCCCGACAGCGCCGAGCAGTGACTTGCGACGATGCTGAGAGCCAGACCCAATCGAAGCAGATCAAACCCTGGCCCGAGTCCGCGATGGGCTTCGAGGATTTCGGAGAAGGTTTTTTGCGGCCCACGAAAAATGCTTACCATTTTGTCAAGTCTCATCCAGTGATCGGCAAAATTATGCAAAGCGTTTTCGAAGGAAGTTGTCTTCGTCGCACGAACCCTCAAATCACATAGCACATGTGGAGTGGTCGAAATCAAGCACCCGAGATCAGTCTAGGCAGCGCGTCGATTGAACTTCGACGGACGGGGTTGCCGCGATACCGACGATCGCCGAAAGCTTTGCAGACGAATTCCCGCTGCGAACCGCGCGCACGGCTTTCGGACGCCCGGATCCTGGAAATATCTGCATGCGCAGGCTGGACGGATCACACCGGCTCCTTGGGAGCACAGATTCGCGATCGGAATGCAATCCGCCGGATCTGAAATGGGAAATCACGACCAGCGGGCGCGAAAAACGCGCTAGAGCCTGGGCCTTCCCGACTCCGCGAAGAGGTCCGCCATGCCCGAAGCGAAGCCCGAAGCCTTCGATCCCCAGCCCGCCGCGGATAGGCTGCTGGCCGCCTCCCGCGAGGGGCGGCAGCTCGCGGAACTGCCCGAGGCCGTGCGTCCGCGGACGATGGCCGAAGGCTACGACGTCCAGGATCGGCTGGTGGCGGCGCTGGGCGCCGAAACCGCCGGCTGGAAGCTCGCCATCGGCAGCCACAGGGGCAAGCGCGGCTCGGGGGTCGGCCGGTCCATCGCCGGGCGGGTGCTGCGGAACCGGCTCCACGGCGACGGGGCCGAACTCCGGATGCCGCATGCCGGGGCGGTGACGATCGAGTTCGAGATCGCCTACATGATCGCCCGCGACCTCGCCCCCGACGCCCCCGCGCTCCCGGCCGCCGAGGTCGTCGGCGAGACCCGGGCGGCGTTCGAGCTCGTGCTGTCCCGCTTCGTAGACCGGCGTGCCGTCGGCTGGCCGAGCTTCGCGGCCGACAATTCCGCCTTCCAGGCTCTGGTTCTCGGCCCCGTCTTCGTGACGGGAGACCTCGCCGAGGTGGGGCGCAGCCTCGTGGTCGAGGTCGACGGCGTGGAGCGGGTCCGGGCCGTGACGGGGGAGGACGAGACCGATCCGCTGGCCGCCCTCACCGACCTGATGGCCGTGGCGCGCGAGCGCGGCATGACGATCCCCGCCGGCAGCATCGTCTCCACCGGTACCCTCTCGGTGCCCTTCGACCTGACGGGACCGGGCCGGGTCACGGCCCGGTTCCTGGGCCAGGGCCTGGGCTTCACGCTCCTGCCGGTTTGAGCGGGCCACCCGAGGGGCGCTCCGCTTCCGCCGCGGGCCGTGCCTCGCAGTCCGCCCGGATCTCGGCGCTCGATGCCCCGAGGGCGGGCGGCATGCGGCGCACGGGCAGGCGCGCTCCGTCGAGGCGGTAGGGCGGGGCGAGAACGTGGGCGGCGGGAGAGGCGTCGCCGCCCTGGGGCAGCACGAGGTTGCCGGCGCGGGCCCGGTCGGAGGTCAGGGCCTCGTGCAGGCCCAGCACCTCTCCGCAGGGGATGCCGGCCGCATCGAGCCGGGCGATGAGGTCGGCCCGGGTCCAGCGGGCGAGTTCGGCCTCGATCGCCGGCAGGAACTGCGCACGGTTGCGCGAGCGCTCCAGGTTCGTGGCGAAGCGCGGGTCGCTGGCGAGGTCCGGGCGCGCCAGCACCTCGTTGCAGAGGCGGCGGTACTGGCCGTTGTTGCCCACCGCCAGCACGATGGGCCCGTCCCCGGTCTCGAACACGCCGTAGGGGGCGATCGACGGATGGGCGTTGCCGGCGCGGACGGGGTCGTGGCCGCGCACCATCGCCTCCAGGCCGCAATAGGCGGTCAGTGCCAGGCCGCAATCGAAGAGGGCGAGCTCGATGTGGCGGCCGCGCCCGGTGCGCTCGCGCTCGAACAGGGCGGCGAGCACCCCTTGCGCCGCGTATTGCCCGGTGAAGAGGTCGACCGCCGCGAGGCCGAACTTGAGGGGCGGCCGCCCGGCCTCGCCGTTGAGCGCCATCAGGCCGGCCTCGCCCTGGACCACGATGTCGTAGCCGGGTCGGGTCGCCTCCGGCCCGTCCGAGGCGTAGCCGGAGATCGAACAGTAGATCAGGCGCGGATTCTCGGCACTCAGGGCGGCGTAGCCGAGGCCGAGGCGATCCGCGCCCCCGGTCTTGAAGTTCTGCACCACCACGTCGCAGGTGCGGGCGAGGTCGCGGGCCACCGCGAGCCCGTCCGGGGTGGCGAGGTCGAGGGTGATCGAGCGCTTGTTGCGGTTGGCGGCGTCGAAGTAGGAGGTGTTGGTCGCCCCCGTGCGCAGGCCCCAGTCGCGGGTGTCGTCGCCGCGCTCGGGGTGCTCGACCTTGATCACCTCGGCACCGAGGTCGCCGAGGCACATCGCGCTCCAGGGTCCGGCGAGCACGCGCGAGAGGTCGAGCACGCGGATGCCGTCCAGCGGCAGGGGCCGCAGGAGGGGCTCGGGGCCGTCGTCGCGCGCGGTCGTCTCGCCCATGGTCGGTTCTCCGTCTCGCAGATGCGGCCTCTGGTCCGGCATCCGGGGCGCCGCTTCGATCCGTACCTGTCTATCAGGATTCCGGTCCGCTCGATCCGGCGACAGGGGCGGGGCCGCACAGGTGGCCTCCGCGGCGCGGCCTGATAGGATCGGCGGAACGCGAAGAAACCTCGAGGAACCGCCCATGAACGCCCCGACGCGCCCGCCCGGCTCCGCCGCGCCCGAAGCCCCCGCCTCGGCGAGCTTCGCCTGGGACGACCCCTTCCTCCTCGACGACCAGCTCAGCGAGGACGAGCGCGCCATCCACGAGGCCGCCCGGGCCTTCGCCCAGGAGGAACTCCTGCCCGGCATCGTCGAGGCCTACGCGCACGAGACCAGCAATCCAGAGCTGTTCCGGAAGATGGGCGAGCGCGGGCTCCTCGGCGTCACCCTGCCCGAGGCCTACGGCGGCACCGATGCGAGCTACGTCGCCTACGGCCTCGTGGCCCGCGCCGTCGAGGCGGTGGATTCCGGCTACCGCTCGATGATGAGCGTGCAATCCTCCCTGGTGATGTACCCGATCCACGCCTACGGCTCGGAGGCGCAGCGCCGCAAGTTCCTGCCCAAGCTCGCCTCGGGCGCCTCGATCGGCTGCTTCGGCCTGACCGAACCCGATGCCGGTTCGGACCCGGCCGGGATGAAGACGAAGGCGGTCAGGACCGACGGGGGCTACCGCCTGTCGGGGGCCAAGATGTGGATCTCGAATGCGCCCTTCGCGGACGTCTTCGTGGTCTGGGCCAAGTCCGAGGCGCACGAGGGTGCGATCCGGGGCTTCATCCTGGAGAAGGGCATGAAGGGCCTCTCGGCCCCGACCCTGAAGGGCAAGCTTTCCCTGCGCGCCTCCACCACGGGGGAGATCGTGATGGAGGATGTCGAGGTCGGCGAGGACGCGCTCCTGCCCAACGTCTCGGGCCTGAAGGGGCCGTTCGGCTGCCTCAACCGGGCGCGTTACGGCATCGCCTGGGGCGCCATGGGCGCGGCCGAGGATTGCTGGCACCGGGCCCGGTCCTACACCCTGGAGCGCAAGCAGTTCGGCCGGCCGCTGGCCCAGACCCAGCTCGTGCAGAAGAAGCTCGCCGACATGCAGACCGAGATCGCCCTCGGGCTCCAGGCCGCCCTGCGGGTCGGGCGCCTGTTCGACGAAGGCCGGATGGCCCCCGAGATGATCTCGCTGATCAAGCGCAACAATTGCGGCAAGGCCCTCGACATCGCCCGGGTCGCCCGGGACATGCACGGCGGCAACGGCATCATGGGCGAGTACCACGTGATGCGCCATGCCCAGAACCTCGAGACGGTGAACACCTACGAGGGCACGCACGACGTCCATGCGCTGATCCTCGGCCGGGCGCAGACGGGCCTGCAGGCGTTCTTCTGACGGAGAGGGAGGGCCGTCGCCGGTCCACACCGGCACCGCGCCGCGTCCCTGGTCTTCTCCGGAGAGGACTGGCATCGTTTCCCGGGGGGGAGGACACCGCGCCGTGAGTCAGAGGGACGTGATGCCGTCGCCGCCCCGGCGCCTCGGCCGCCCGCCGCGCGGGACCGAGGGCGACGTGCTTCTGCGCGTCCTCGCGGCCGCCAAGGTCGTGTTCCTCACGGAGGGCTTCGAGGCGGCGAGCATCGATGCCATCGCGGCCTCCGCCGGCCTCTCGAAAAAGACGATCTACACGCGCTTCGCCTCCAAGGTGGATCTCTTCGAGGCGGTGTGCGTGCGCTTCATCGAGGAGAACGTGCCCTCCATCGAGAAGGTGGCGGCCGAGGCCGGGTCCGTGGAGGAACGGCTCCACCGCATCGCCCTGGCGATCCTCGAGACCGTGGTGACGCCGGACTGCATCGCGTTCCGGCGGGTCATGGTGGCCGAGGCCGGCCGCTTCCCGGAATTTGCCCGGGCCCTCCACGATTTCGGACTGGCGCGGGTGGTGCCCCTGGTGGAGCGCTGCCTGGAGGACGGCGTCCGCTCGGGCGCGCTCGCGGTGGACGATGTCCGGCACGCCGCCGATGCGTTCCTGGGCCTGACCATCCGGGGCTTCGTGGACCGGACGGAGCTGGGGCTGGAGCGGCCGGGCATGACCCATGTCAAGCGCGAGACGCTGAAGCGGTCGCTCGATTTCTTCCTGCGGGCCTGCCGGCCCTGATCCCGCGTCAGGCGGCCCGCGCATGCGGAGCCCGGAGACCCGCCGCCAGGGGCAGCGCCAGGACGCAGAGCGCCGCCATGCTCCAGAACGCATCCGCTCCGAGCCGTCCGTAGAGCCACCCGGACAGCCCGGTCAGGACGGTGTTGGCGAGCCCGAGGCCCAGGGTCGCGTAGAGGGTCTGGGCGGTGGCCGCGCTGCGGGCGGGCACGAGGTCGGCGAGGAGGCGCATGTTGGCCAGATGCAGCAGCGCGAAGGTGAACCCGTGCAGGGCTTGGCCGATCGCCAGCATCGGCAAAGCCACCGTCGTCGCCATGATCGCCCAGCGCAGGATTCCGGCCCCGGCCGCCAGCATCGCCGCCCCGGCGGTGCCGAGGCGGTCCAGCAGCCGGGCCCCGCCCAGGACGAACACCACGACCTCCGAGAGCACGGCCAGCGACCAGAGCAGGCTGACGGTTCCGGGGCCGAGGCCGGCCGCGCGCCAGCGGATCACCGCGAAGGCCTCGTGCAGGGCGTGGCTGCCGATCACGAGGGCCGCCACCAGGAGCACCCGCCGGAAGAGCGGGATCGCGAGCAACTCGCGCAGGGCGTGGCGGGCGGGTTGCGGCGGGCCCGGCCCATCCCGTCCCGCCGCCCGGGGGGGGGCGGGAACCCGGCGGGCGGCGAGGGCGGTGAGGAGGAAGAGTAGGCCGCTCGATACCAGGATGCTGGACAGGCCAAACCAGGCGACGGCCTGTCCGGACACCAGGGTCGCCAGGATGAAGGCGGCGGACCCGGCGCCCCGGACCCAGCCATAGGCGAAGGTCCGCTCCCGCCCCACCGCCGCGAGAGTGAGGGCATCGGCCAGGGGCGCGAGGCTCGCGAGGGCGACGGCCTGGGCGAGGCCGAGGACGAGGAGCGCGGGGAAGCCGTGCCCGAGGAAGGTGGCGAAGGCCAGGAGCCCGGCGGCGGCGGCACCGGCGGCCACCACGGCCCGGGTGGCGTCGAGGCGGTCCGCGATCCGCCCCGCCGCCGGCCCGGCCGCGAGGCGCATCAGCGTGCCGGCGGCGAGCACGATCCCGATCTCGGAGGCGTCGAGCCCGCGCGCCTCGAGAAAGCTCGGCAGGAAGGGTGAGACCATCCCGTAGGCGGCATAGAGGCCGCCCTGCAGGCCGACGAAGGCCGGGAAGGAGCCGAGGCCGGATCGGGCAGGGGAACCGCGCATCCGTCCAGCCTCTCCTCCGTGCCGGGACGTCGGACCGACGTCCGATCCCTCAGGGGACCACGATCCCTCAGGGGGCCTTGGCGGGCGGAAAGGCGGTGCCGGGGCAGTTGGCGGCCAGTCCCGTCTCGCCGACGCGGTCGGGCGCGCAGGCGGGAATGGCCGGGCGTCCGCCGTTCTCGATGCGCGCCTCCTGCAGAAGATCGTACTTCCACAGGCCGAGGCCGATCACCACCAGGATGGCGAGGAGGGCGGCGCCCGCCAGCGGCAGCCAGCGCGGCATCAGCGGGCGCTCACGCCGGCTTCCGGCACCGGCTGGGTGTGGGCGGTGTCGCCGTGCTTGACAAAGGAGAACAGGATCAGCCCCGCCAGGAGGGCGACGGCGGCGATGAAGACGGGGAAGAGGCGACGCATCGGACGAGAACCACGCTGGGAGGACGAACCGCTGGGATCGTGCCGGCGGGTGCGGGTAACGCGCGGGCGGGGCCCGGGGTCTCAGGACGGGGCATCACAAATTCAGCGGCGGCCCGCGAAACGTCCGTCAGGACGGCGCCGTGACCCGCTGGCCGGCCGCGCCGTATCCGAGCCGTGCCCCCTCGCGGTTGACGATCCCGAAGCGCAGGGTCGCCTCCTCGAGGTAGTCGATCGCCGCGATGAGGGCGTGCCGGGCCGGCGCCACGGCCTCCGGCTCCTGCTCGGGTGGCGTCTCGGCGAAGTTGACGGCGGCGATGAGCACGCGGTCGCGCTCGTCCTCGATCCGGCGGTCGCGCTCGACGCGGCCCCGGATCTCGGCGTCGAAGGCCGCCACCACGGCGAAGGGGAAGTCGTCGCGCCGGGATCCCCGCGGATAGGCCAGGGTCAGGCGACGGGCGAGATCGGCCGCGCGCCGAACCTGATCTGCGAGCTTGGCCTCTGCGGGCTTGGCCTCTGCGGGCTTGGCGTCCATGGCAGTCTCCGGCGCCGACGTGGCCGTCGGCGCGGGGGCAACGCATCGCATCCGGTCACCGGTTCCGGCCCTGCACCAAAGGCGCTCCGCCGCGTTATCGCCCCATGACCGATTCAACCGCGACCGCCTCGCCCGCCCGCCTCGGCTTCTGCTGCAAGTTCATCCTCGAACCGCCGTCCGAGCCCTTCAAGACCCTGAAGGCCGCCCGCGAGGCGACCCTGCAGATGAACCTCACCCACGCCACCATGGCGCACCTGAAGACCCTGTCGCCCGCCGCCCGCCGGGACAAGCTGGAAGGCCTCGTGCGCCACAACCTCGGCGCCCTGGAGCGCCAGGTGGCCTGGGTCGCCGCCCGCCCGGCGATCGAGCGCCTGCTGCGGATCGCCAGCAACGTCCTGCCCGGCTACACCCATGCGGTGGCCCAGGACATCTATGCCGAGCCCGAGATGCGCCGGCTCGTGGAGGACGGCCTCGCCCGGATCGGTGAGATCGCCCGGACGGGGGCGGTGCGCCTCAGCTTCCATCCCGGCCCGTTCTGCGTCATCGCCTCGCAGAACCCGGCGGCCCAGCGCAACGGCCTCGAGGAGCTGGAGCACCACGCCGAACTCATGGCGATGCTCGGCTACGGAAGCGGCTGGCACCCGCACGGGGCCCACATCAACATCCATGTCGGCGCCCGCGACCCCGGAATCGAAGGGTTTCGCGCCAATCTGCCCAAGCTCTCGCAGACGGCCCGCGACCTCCTCACGGTGGAGAACGACGAGAACTTCTTCGGCCTCGACACGGTGCTGGGCCTCGCCGACGTCGTGCCGGTGGTGCTCGACCTGCACCATCACTGGGTCGAGAGCCGTGGGGAGTACATCGAGCGCGACGATCCCCGCGTCGTCCGGGTGCGCGAGTCCTGGCGCGGCGTGCGCCCGGTGGCCCATATCAGCGTCTCGCGCGAGGGCCTGCTGGAAGGCCACGACCCCGGTGCCCTGCCGGACTTCGCGGCGCTCACCGAGGCCGGCCACACCTGGCGGGATCTCGCGGCCCATTCCGACATGATGTGGAACCGGGCCGTGAACGCCCTGGTGGGCCGCCACATGGCCTGGGCGGATTTCGAGATCGAGGCGAAATCCAAGAACATCGCCTCGGCCGGCATCGCTGCCGAGATCGCGGCCGCGCTGCCCACGGCGCAGATCGAGGTGGCGGCCTGACGGCGACCCGGTCCGATCCTCAGGCCGCCGATCCTCAGGCCGCGCCCCCGCTCAATGCCCGTGATCGTGTCCGTCGGGCTCCGGCAGGGTCAGCCCGAAATGGCTGACGAGGTCCTGCACCTGGCCCGGGCTGAGGTGGCGCGGGTTGAGGTTGCGAAGAAGCAGGTAGAGCTTGGCCGTCTCCTCCAGCTCCTCGGTGGCGAAGACCGCGTTCTCCAGGGTGGAGCCGGCCACCACCGGGCCGTGGTTGGCCAGCAGCACCGAGGCGTAGCGGCCGGCAAGGCCCCGGATCGCATCCGCCACGGCCGGGTCGCCGGGCCGGTAATAGGGCACCAGGGCCGTGGCCCCGGCGCGCATGAGGTAATAGGGCGTGAGCGGCGGCAGCACCGCCCTCGGGTCGATCCCGGGCAGCATCGACACCGCCACCGCGTGGGTCGAGTGCAGGTGGACGATGGCGCGGGCTTCCTGCCGGCTGTCGTAGAGGGCCGCGTGCAGCGGGATCTCCTTGGTGGGCGCATGGCCCGAGACCAGGGCGCCGGTGGCGTCGAGGCGCGAGATCGTGCCCGGGTCGAGGAAGCCGAGGGAGGCGTTGGTCGGCGTCACCAGCCAGCCGCCGTCGTCGAGGCGCAGCGAGATGTTGCCCGACGAGCCCGGCGTCAGGCCGCGCTCGAACAGCGAGCGGCCGAACCGGCAGATCTGTTCGCGAAGCTTCGATTCGCACGTCGTCTCGCTCATGGCGGTCCTTCAGGTCACCGGAGAAGGGGACGATCTCAGGCGGTGGCGCCCGCGATCAGTTCGTAGCCGAGATCGACGGTCTCGGCCGGGCCGTCGGCGGCGAGGCGCTCGGCGGCGACCGCGCCGATCTCCAGGCGCGGGGTGCGGATGGTGGTCAGCGGCTGGGGCATCGCGGCAGCGATGTCGAGGGCGTTGAAGCCGAACAGGGCGAGGCGCCCCGGCACCGCGATCCCCTCGGCGAGGCAGTGGAAGTAGCCGCCCAGCGCCATGTCGTCGTTGGAGAAGTAGACCGCGTCGAGGTCGGGTCTGCGGGCGAGGAGCCGCCCCAGGGCCTCGCGCCCGGCCGCCGCCGAGGAGGGGCCCGGCGCGATCTCGGTCTCCGCCAGCGGGTGCCCGGCAAGGGCCAGCGTCTCGCCAAAACCGGCCAGGCGCTTGGCGGCGCGCAGGTCCCGGGTGATGTCGTGGCCGACATAGCCGATGCGCCGGTAGCCCCGGGCCAGCAGGTGCCGCGCGCTGTCGCAGCCCACCGCCCGGTTGGAGAACCCGACCACGATGTCGAGGCCGACTCCGTCGGTGTCGATCATCTCGACGATGCGGATGCCGCTCGCCCGCAGGCGCGCGACGGCGCCCGCCGTGTGCTCGAGGCCGGTGACGATGAGACCGGCGGGACGCCAGGAGAGCAGGGCCCCGATCAGGGCCTCCTCGCGCTCGGGATCGTAGTCCGAGACCCCGATCACGCTCTGGAAGCCGCCGCGGTCGAGGGCCGCGTTGGCGCCCCGCAGGAGGTCGGGGAACACGATGTTGGTCAGCGACGGGATGATGATGCCCACGAGCTTGGCTCCCGCCGTGGTGCCCGAGCCCGCCAGCATGCCGGCGAGCCGGTTCGGCACGTAGCCGAGGCGGGCCACCGCCTCCGCCACCCGGTCCTGCGTGCGCTTGGAGAACGAGCCCTGATTGCGCAGGACCCGCGAGACCGTGCTCTCACCGACGCCGGCCTCGCGGGCGACGTCGGACAGGGTCACGAGCCGGCGCTCGGATTCCTGCGGGGACCTCTGGACGTTCATCGTCGGCCTTCCTCTCCGGTCCCGGGCTGTCCAGCCCATAGCAAGCTTAGTTGCTCACAACAATCAGATTGGCAGCGCTGCCAAAATCTGTTACGCAAGATGCAAGCGCTGCCATGCAGAGTAGTGCCGCAAGAATGGGTGCAACGCCAGAACGGCGCCGCGCGACGCGCGCCGGCAGGAGGAAACATGAGCGTGCAAGCCGCCAGCGCGCGGGGCATCGATGCGCCCGCAGGGGATTTCGTCGAACAGACCTACCGCAAAGTCTTCTGGCGGCTCGTGCCGTTCCTGATGCTCTGCTACGTGGTCGCCTATCTCGACCGCGTGAACGTGGGCTTCGCCAAGCTGCAGATGTCCCAGGAACTGGGCTTCAGCGAGACCGTCTACGGGCTGGGCGCTGGCCTGTTCTTCATCGGCTACTTCCTGTTCGAGGTGCCCTCGAACGTGATCCTGCACCGGGTCGGCGCCCGGGTCTGGATCGCCCGCATCATGATCACCTGGGGCATCATCTCCGCCGGGTTCATGTTCGTGAACTCGGCGACCTCGTTCTACATCATGCGCTTCCTGCTGGGTCTGGCGGAAGCGGGCTTCTACCCGGGCGTGATCCTCTACACGACGACCTGGTTCCCGGCCCATCGCCGCGCCCGGGTGATCGCGGTGTTCATGTCGGCGATTCCCGTCTCCGGCATCTTCGGCAACCCGCTCTCGGGCTGGATCATGGACGCCTTCAACGGCGCCTACGGCCTGTCGGGCTGGCAGTGGATGTTCCTGATCGAGGCGGTGCCGGCGGTGATCGTGGGCCTCGCGGTGTTCTTCTACCTCGACAACCGTCCCGCCGAGGCCAAGTGGCTGAATTCGGCCGAGCAGCAGGTCATCGAGCGCGACATCGCCGCCGACGGCGCCGGCAAGGAGGCGAGCCCGCACTCCATCGCCACCGTCTTCCGCAACGGCCGGATCTGGTTCATGAGCCTGATCTACTTCGCCTTCGTCACGGGCCAGTACGGCCTGACCTTCTGGATGCCGACCATCGTCAAGGCCTCGGGCATCCAGGGCAACCTGAACATCGGCCTGGTCAGCGCGATCCCGTTCCTGTTCGCGGTCTTCGTGATGATCCTGCTCGGCCGCAGCGCCGACCGGATGCGCGAGCGCCGCTGGCACCTCATCGTCCCGGCTCTGTGCGGCGCGGTGGGCTTCGTGGTCGCCGCCAGCACGGGCAGCACCGTGGTCGCCATCGCGGCGCTCGCCGTCGCCGCCGGCGGCGTGCTCACCTGCGCGCCCCTGTTCTGGTCCCTGCCCACCGCTTTCTTGAGCGGCGCGGGGGCGGCCGCCGGCATCGCGCTGATCAATTCGGTGGGCAACCTCGCGGGCTTCGCCAGCCCCTACGTCATCGGCGCTCTGCGCGATTCCACCGGCAGCACCGCCGCCGGCATGTACGCGCTCGCCGTGATGCTGGTGATCGGCGCGGTCTGCGTGTTCGTCACCCCCAAGCACGTGGTCAACCGCTGAGGCGGCTTCGCTGAACCGGCTTGGCTGAGCCGGACGGGCCCGAAACCCGCACCGTCATTCCGGGGCTGCGCAACAGAGCCCGGGATGACGGGGTGAGTGGCAGGACCGTCAGTTCGATCCGCCCCTTTGATCCCAAAATTCCATCCGACAGGCCCATCCATGAGCATCACCACCCAGACCCAGCGCGCGGCCGTGATCGGCCTCGGCTCCATGGGCGCCGGCATGGCCGGCGCGCTCCTCCGGGCCGGCTTCCAGGTTTCGGCCTGCGACGTGAACCCGGAGGCCGTCGCGCGCTTCGCCGCGAACGGCGGACAGGCGGCGGCGAACCCGGCGGCGGCGGCGGAAGGCGCCGACGTGGTGGTCTGCGTCGTGGTCAACGCCGCCCAGACCGAGGCCGTGCTGTTCGGGCCCGACGGCGTCGCGAAGACCATGCGGGATGGCGCGGTGTTCGTCTCCTCCGCCACCATGGACCCGGCCGTCGCCCGGCGTCTCGCGGCGCGCCTGGAGGAGACCGGCCGCCACTACCTCGACGCACCGATGAGCGGGGGCGCCGTCCGCGCCGCCGAGGGCGAACTCACCTTCCTGGCCTCCGGTACGAAGGCCGCCTTCGACGCCGCCCGCCCGGCGCTCAACGCCATGGCGGGCAAGCTCTACGAGCTCGGCGACGCGGCCGGGCAGGGCGCGGCCTTCAAGATGATCAACCAGCTGCTCGCCGGGGTTCACATCGCCGCCGCCAGCGAGGCCATGAGCTTTGCCGCCAAGCAGGGCCTCGATTTGCCCAAGGTCTACGAGGTGATCACGGCGTCCGCCGGCAATTCCTGGATGTTCGAGAACCGCATGCCGCACGTGCTCAACGGCGATTACAGCCCGAAGAGCGCGGTCGACATCTTCGTCAAGGATCTGGGCATCGTGCAGGACATGGCGCGGGCGGAAAAATACCCCGTGCCGGTGGCCGCCGCCGCCCTGCAGATGTTCCTGATGGCCTCGGGCTCCGGCATGGGTCGGGACGACGACGCCTCGGTGGCCCGCCTCTACGCGCAGGTGGCCGGCGTCACCCTGCCGTCGCCCAAGGCCTGAAGGGAGCCCGAACCCATGCCGCGCTTTGCTGCCAACCTTACCCTGATGTTCACGGAACACGCCTTCCTCGACCGCTTCGCGGCGGCCGCGGAGGCCGGCTTCACCGCCGTCGAGTTCCTGTTCCCCTACGACCACCCGCCGGAGGCCATCGCCGAGCGCCTGGCGCGGTTCGGCCTGACCCAGGCCCTGTTCAACCTGCCGCCGGGCGACTGGGCGGCAGGCGAGCGCGGCGTCGCCGCTCTGCCGGATCGATTCGCGGAGTTGCAGGCGGGCGTCGAGACCGGGCTGACCTACGCGAAGGCCACGGGCGTCGCCCGGGTTCACCTCATGGCCGGCATGGCGGATGCCGCCGATCCCGACGCGCAGGCGGCCTATCGCCGGGCCGTGGCCTGGACCGCCGAGCGCGTGGGCCGCGAAGGGCTCGACCTCGTGCTGGAGCCGATCAACGGCCGCAACATGCCGGGCTACTTCCTCGCTGATTTCGGGGCCGCCGCCCGGCTGATCGAAGACCTCGCCCTGCCGAACCTCAAGCTCCAGTTCGACCTCTACCACTGCCAGATCCTCCACGGGGACGTGACCACGCGCCTGCGCGACCTGATGCCCATGATCGGGCACGTGCAGACCGCGAGCGTCCCGGCCCGGCACGAGCCCGGCACCGGCGAGATGAACGACGCCTTCCTGTTCGCCGAACTCGACCGGCTCGGCTACGCGGGCTTCGTCGGCTGCGAGTACAACCCGGCCGCCGGCACGGAGGCGGGCCTCGGCTGGTTCGTGCCCTATCGCGGGTCCCAGGTCCAAGAGGGCACCCGCCAGATCCAGGAGGGCACCCGATGAGCCTCGCCCTCGGATCGGTGGCCGACGACTATACCGGCGCCTCGGACCTCGCCAACACGCTCACCAAGGGGGGGCTGCGCACGGTCCAGACCATCGGCATCCCCGCCGACGACATCGATCTGGCCGGTGTCGACGCCGTCGTGGTGGCCCTCAAGAGCCGCTCCATCCCGGCCGCGGAGGCCGTGGCGCGCGCCCGTGCGGCGGAGGCCTGGCTGCGGGGGCGGGGCGCCGCCCACGTCCTGTTCAAGATCTGCTCGACCTTCGATTCCACCGACGCGGGCAATATCGGCCCCGTGATGGACGCCCTGCGGGCCGATGCCGGCGCGGCCATCGCCCTCGTCACGCCCGCCTTCCCGGAGACCGGGCGCACCGTCTACCAGGGCAACCTCTTCGTCGGCGCGCTGCCCCTGAACGAGAGCCCGCTCAAGGACCATCCCCTCAACCCGATGCGGGACGCCAACCTCGTCCGGGTGCTGGCCCGCCAGAGCGCGGCGCCCGTGGGCCTGGTGGATTTCGCCACCGTGGCGCAGGGGCCCGAGGCCGTGGCCGCGCGCCTCGAAGCGCTGGCCGCCGAGGGGATGGGCGCGGCCATCGCGGACGCGATCGTCGAGTCCGATCTTGAGACCCTCGGCGCGGCGGCGCTCGGCCACCGGGTCTCGGTGGGCGCCTCCGGCCTCGGCCTCGGCCTCGCCCGTGCCCTGGTCGCGGCCGGACGGGCCTCGGCCCCCGACAGCGCGGCGGATCTCGGCGCGCCGGTGGGCGGCCTTTCCGCCTGCCTCGCCGGCAGCTGCTCGCAGGCGACCCTCGGCCAGATCGCGGCGGCCGAGGCCGTGATGCCGGTGCGCCGCCTCGACCCCGAGCGGGTGCTCGCCGGGGATTCCGAGATCGCGGCCGCGCTCGCCTGGGCCGGCGAACATGTCGGCACCGGCCCCGTCCTCATCGCCAGCAGCGCCGCGCCCGAGACGGTGCGCGCCCTCCAGGCCCGCCACGGCGGCGACCGGGTCGGCCACGCCCTCGAGGACGCGCTGGCCCGCATCGCGGAAGGCCTGGTCGCACGCGGCGTGCGCCGCCTCGTGGTGGCGGGCGGCGAGACCTCCGGCGCGGTCGTCGACCGGCTCGGGCTGAAGGCCTTCCGCCTCGGCCCCGAGATCGCCGCCGGGGTGCCGGTGCTGCGCACCCTGGGGACAGGGGCGGCAGGCCTCGGCGATCCCATGCTGCTCGCCCTCAAATCCGGCAATTTTGGTGGCCGTGACTTCTTCCCCCGCGCCCTCGACCTGATGCGCTGAGCCTGAAAGGACCACCCATGCACGCACTGATCCTCGGCGCCGCCGGCATGATCGGCCGGCGCCTGACCGACGCCCTGGCCGCAGCGGGCGAGGCCCGCGCCCTCACCCTGGTGGACGTGGTGGAGCCCACGGCGCCGGCGGGCTTCACCGGCTCCGTCGTCACGGCCGCCGCCGACCTCTCGATGCCGGGGGCGGCGGAGGCCGCCCTGATCGGCCGGCCGGACGTGATCTTCCACCTCGCCGCCATCGTCTCGGGGGAGGCCGAGGCCGACCTGGAGAAGGGCTACCGGGTCAATCTCGACGCCACCCGCCTGCTCCTCGACGCGATCCGGCAGGCCCACGCGGCGGAAGGCTACCGGCCGCGCGTGGTCTTCACCTCGTCGCTGGCCGTGTTCGGGCCGCCGCTGCCGGGTGTCATCCCCGACGACATGATCCTGACGCCGGCGACCTCCTACGGCACGCAGAAGGCGATGGGCGAACTGCTGCTCGCCGACTACAGCCGGCGCGGCTTCCTCGAGGGCATCGGCCTGCGCCTGCCCACCATCTGCGTGCGCCCGGGCAAGCCGAACAAGGCGGCGTCCGGGTTCTTCTCCGGCATCATCCGCGAGCCGCTGGCCGGCCAGGAGGCGATCCTGCCGGTGCCCGAGACCGTGCGCCACTGGTTCGCCAGCCCGCGCTCGGCCACCGAGTACCTCCTGCACGCCGCCCGCATCGACCTCGCCCCCCTGGGCCTGCGCCGCAGCCTGACCATGCCGGGCGTCTCGGCGACGGTGGCCGACGAGATCGAGGCCCTGCGCCGGGTCGGCGGCGACCAGGCGGTGGCACTGATCCGGCGCGTGCCGGACCCGGCGATCCAGGCCATCGTCGAGACCTGGCCGGAGGCCTTCGACACCCGCCGCGCCCTCGATCTCGGCTTCACGGGCGATGCGAGCTTCGACGCGCTGGTGGAGCTGCACATCGCCGAGACGCGGGCTTGAGCCGACGACGCGCGGCGGCGACGGCGCGCCCCTCTTTCAGTTGGCAAGGGCGCAGGGGTGGGGGTCAGTCGCCTGACCCTCACCCTGCGGAGGCCAGCGGAGCCACCCCCACCCTCGGTCCCTCCCCACAAGGGGGAGGGCGGCGCGCGACGCGCCGCCTGATCCCGCTCCCGAAGCGGGCGCTTCAGCCCCGCACCCGCCCCTCGATCGGGTAGGCCGGGTCGTTGTAGCCCGGCGTCGAGGGGTGGCCGGTGACGACGTGGGCGTCGACGAGGGCCTCGTCCTCGTCCGTGAAGGCGTAGCCCAGCGCGCCGAGATACTCGTCCCACTGCGCCTCCGTGCGCGGCCCGGCGATGACCGAGGTGACGGTGCGGTTGGCCAGGACCCAGTTCACCGCGAACTGCCCCGCCGTCAGGCCGCGCGCGGCGGCATGGGCCTGGAAGGTCCGGGCGATCACCAGGGATTCCGGACGCCACTCCGTCTGCATCATGCGGGTGTCCTGGCGGCCGGCGCGGGTGCCCTCGGGGGGCGGGGCGTCGGGGTCGTACTTGGCGGTGAGCACGCCGCGGGCCAGGGGCGAGTAGGGCACCACGCCGAGGCCGTAATGGGCGCAGGCGGGCAGGTGCTCGGTCTCGGGCATCCGGTTCAGGGCGTTGTAGTAGGGCTGGCTGACCACGGGCCGGTCGATTCCGAGGTCGTCGCATAGGCGGCAGATCTCCGCGACCCGCCAGGCCCGGTAGTTCGAGACGCCGAAATAGCGGATCTTGCCCTGGCGCACGAGGAGCGCGATGGCGCCGATGGTCTCGGCGAGCGGCGTGGTGTGGTCCTCCTTGTGGAGGTAGTAGATGTCGATGACGTCGGTGCCGAGCCGCCGGAGGCTGGCCTCGGCGGCGCGCAGCACGTGGGCGCGCGACAGGCCCCGGTCGTTGGCGCCCGGCCCCATCGGATTGGCGACCTTGGTGGCGAGCACCCAGGCCTCGCGGTCCCGGCGAAGCGCCCGGCCCACCACCTCCTCGGACCGACCCTCGTTGTAGACGTCGGCGGTGTCGAGGAAGTTGATGCCGGCGCCCCGGGCGCTGTCGATGATGCGGCCGGCGGTGGCCTCGTCGGTGGGGCCGCCGAACATCATGGTGCCGAGGCAGAGCGGCGAGACCTTGAGGCCCGAGCGGCCGAGATTGCGATACTGCATCGTGTGCGTTTCACTCCGTTGGGGCTGAGGCCCCGTCCCTGATCCATTGGACCACACCGTCGGTCCGGCGAAAATCCTCCAGCGCATGAACCTGCGCCTCGGGCAGGGCCGCGCGGGCCATCGTGGCGAGGGCGTGGCCGGGGCCGAGTTCGAGGACCCGCGTCGCCCCGAACTCCCGGATGCCCTCCAGGCAGGCGGCCCAATCGAGGGTCTGGCAGATCTGCGCGGCGAGCTTAGGCAGGCCCGCCTCCGGCCGGAACACCGCCGCCCCGTCGAGGCCGCTGAGAAGGCGCGGGGCCGGACGCGGCGGCGTCGCCAGCGGGGCGGCGTCGAGGTGCGCGCGGAAGGCCTCTGCGGCCGGCGCGAGCAGCGGCGTGTGCGAGGGAATGTAGACGGGCAGGCGGACGGCCCGGGCCGCGCCCGCCGCCAGGGCCTCCGCGCAGAGGGCGTCCAGGGCCGCGACGGGACCGCCCACCACCACGCCGTCGGCGGCGTTGCGGATCGCCGGATGGCACCCGTGCGCCTCGGCCATGGCGAAGGCCCGCGCGGCGGGCAGGCCGCGCAGGCCGGCGAGGCCGTAGCCGGGGCCGGCCGCCGCATCCATCGCCTCGGCGCGGGCGGCGGCGAGCGTCAGCACCGTCTCGGGCGCGAACAGGCCGGCGCAGCCGAAGGCCGCGAGATCGCCGATGCTGTAGCCCGTCACCACGACGCGCGCCGGGGCCGCCGCCCGAACCAGGGTCCAGGCGGCCAGGCCGGCGACGCAGCACAGGATCTGCCCGGTGCGATTGGCATGCAGGTCCGCCCCTGCGCGCACGAGGTCGCGCGGGTCCCGGCCGAGCAGGGGGGTGGCGGCCGCGAAGAGCCCCTGCGCCTCGGGGAGGTCGGCCGTGAGGTCGAACATCCCGGGATGCTGGCCGCCCTGGCCGGAGAGCAGGACCGCGAGGGTCATGACCGCTCCCAGGCGTCGACGAACAGCGTCATGGCCAGGAGGTCGGCCGCCCCGCCGGGGCTGAGGCGGCGGGCGACGAAGGCTCGGTGCAGCGCTTCCGCCCGCGCGAACCAGTCGTCCCGGGCGATCCCGCCCTCGGCGACGAAGCGGGCGGCTTCCCCCCGCGCGAACGCATACCCCTCCGGACCGCCGCGATGCAGGAGGTTGGTGTCTTCCAGTCGGGCGATGAGGGCGAGGCAGGCCTCCACCCGCGCGGCTTGCGGTACCCCGGGGCGGGCGGCGCGGCCACGGCGCAGGGCCGGCAGGCCGGTGGCGTAGAGGGTCGGAAATCCCGCCGCGGCCTCGGCCGGCGCGCCCCCGACCCCGTGCCGCCGCCGCACCCGCGCGCCCGGCGCGTGCAGCAGTTCGGGGCCGTCCAGGATGGCCTCGGCGTAGCGGACCCGGACATGGGCCCCGAGACTGCCGGCCGGGGGGCGAAGTCCGAGGGCGCCGGCGGCGGCGCTGAGGAGGCCGAGGCCGAAGATGGCGCCCCGGTGGGTGTTCACGCCGCCCGTGGCCGCCCGCATCGCCGCCTCCGCCGCCAGACCGATGCGGCGCAGCTGCGCCATCCCGGCCCCGGCGGCTCCCGCCGCGGCGAGTTCGCCGAAGAAGGGCTCCAGGGCGGACGCACTCGCCCGGAAGGTGTCCGCATCCATGTCGGAATGGCTGCCGCTGTCCAGGTGGCTGACGAGGCCGGGCTTGGGATAGCTGGCGAGTTCGCGGTGCAGGCAGCGCGCGGCGAGGCGGGCGATCCGATCCGCCTGCCGGGAGATCGGCACGGGGGCCCCGGTTTCCGGCAGGGCTGCGGGCCTCGGGAGGCTTGCGAGCATCGGCATCCCTCAGGCCGCCGGCAGCGGGGCGGCCAGGAGGCTCGGCACCGGCCGGAGTTCCAGCCGCTCGAGGCCCTTGGCCAGGACGGTGTCGCCCGGTCCGGCCGCGTGCAGCTCGCGCCAGTTCACCGCGAAGCCGTCGGCCAAATCGATCTCGCCGTCGAGGCGCATCGGCGCCCGCATCGCGATGTCGGCAAGGCCGTCGAGGAAGGCCGGGTCGACGGGGCCGGGCCAGACGAGGTCGAGGTCGGAGGTGGCTGAGAGGTAGAGCAGGCCCGTCAAGGCCTGCCAGAGCAGGCCGCCGAACACGTGGGGCACGCGGCGATGGGCGGCCCCGTGCGCCAGGAGCGTATCGAGGGTGGGTTGCCACGCGGCGGGCGCCACCCCGCGCGCTTCGGCCAGGGTCAGGCCCGGGCGCGGGCGCACCGCCTCGGGGGGGAGCGCGAGGCCGATGCGGCGCTTGCCGAGGGTCGGCGGCAGCGGCAGCCCGGCCGGGACCAGGGCGCCATCCTCGCCGGGCACGCGGCGGCGTACGATCACGGGCCAGCCGCGCGCGGCCCATTCGGCGAGATGCGGAATCCCGTCGAGATCCGGCCGCTGCGCCAGCAGCGGGCCCCAGGCGGCGGGCGCCACCGTGAGCAGGTCGTGGCGGGCGAGGTCAGGCACCCCGCGCCTCGCCCACCGCCATGCCCTGCGCCTCGCGCACCACGCGGGCGGCGATGTCGTGGGCGAGCGGGCGCCCGCCCCGCGCGAGGCCGAGCGCGTCGCGGGTGTCGACCGCCGGGCTGTCCGTGATCAGGGCGCCGACCTGGGGCCCCAGGGGCTTGTCGGGGTCGAGGGTCGCCTGCACGGCGCCGGCCTGGACCATGTTGTCGAGGCCGGGTGCGAAGACCGAGGTCGAGCGGGCCATGTCCTGCAGCGTCTCCAGGGGCAGCTTGGTGACGCGGGCCACGGAGGGGAGGTCCATCACGCTCGGATGGGCGCCGGGCAGGGCCGCGAGCACGCGGGTGGCCAGCGCCGTGGCGATGAAGGCGCCGGCCGCGCTGTGGCCGTAGAGCAGGCCGATGGTCGGGTGCCCTTGCGCGTCCGCCAGCAGGAGCGCCTTGGCGAGATGCGCCAGGTACTCGTTGAGGCCGAGGAGTTCGTCGCGCCGGCTCATGCGCTGGCTGTCGGAATCGATGAGGACGAGGATCGGCGTGCCGCCGCCCGCCCGCACCACGTCGAGGACGCGGCCCGCGAGGTGGCAGGCGCCCTCGATTCCGAGCGCCGTGGCGCCGTCGATGCCGACCACCGCGAGGCGCCCGCCGTTCAGGGGCCCGTCGCCGGCGATCAGGCCGTCCGCCACCGTGACGGCGTGGCCCGCCGGGAAGAGCGAGGCGAGGATGGCATCGAGGGATATCTGATCGGGCGGTGATTTACCGGGCATCGTGCGCGCCCTCCGGCAGGCTGTCGAGCAGGGCGTCGAAGCCCTCGGTGGTCAGGCCCGGGACGGCGTCGGGGTCGTTGACGCCGAGGCGGCTCCAGATCTCGGTGGCGTCGGTGCAATCGCCGAAGCGTTCCAGGCGGGCCTCGAGCCGGGCCTGCTCGGCCTCCAGGGTCGCGAGGTCGAAGGCCGGAGCCGTCGGGATCGCCGCCAGGGCGGCCGCGCGAAACGCCCCGACCGTGTCGGCCGCGAAGGCGTCGGCCGCGCCCAGGAGACGGCGATGCTTGCCGCCCATGGTGCGCCAGACGAGGGCCCGGTCGCGGGAATCGAACTCCTCGGCGCCCTTGTTGGTCTCGATCACCTCGGGGCCGGAGACGCTCAGGCGCCCGCCCTCGGAGATGACGAGGCGCGCGCAGGTGCCGGCGATGAGGCCGCCGCCGCCGTAGCAGCCGGCCCGCCCCCCAATGAGGCCGATGACGGGGATGCCGGCGGCACGCACCTGCGTGATCGCCCGCATGATCTCGGCGATGGCGGTCTCGCCCGCATTGGCCTCCTGCAGGCGCACGCCCCCGGTGTCGAACAGGATCAGCACGGCGGCGGGCTTCACGGCCAGCGCGGCCCGCAGCAGGCCGACGAGCTTGGCCCCGTGGATCTCGCCGAAGGCGCCCCCCATGAAGCGGCCCTCCTGGGCGGCGGCCAGGACGGCCCGGCCGTCGAGGCGCCCGCGCCCGACGATCATGCCGTCGTCGAAGGCGCGGGGCAGGGCGAAGAGCGGCAGGTGCGGGCTCATCATCCGCTGCTCGGGACCGATGAATTCCTCGAAGGTGTCCGCGTCGAGGAGGCCGGCGAGGCGGGCGCGGGCACTCGCCTCGTACCAGCTCTGGTCCAGGGGCGCGGCGGAGAGGGCGACCGGCTTCCAGTCCATCACGGCAGCTCCATCAGGCGGGCGCCCTGGGCGAGGCGCAGGGACACGGTGTCGGGGCGCGCCCCCCCGTCGTTGATGGTGATGGTCAAGCCCCCGGGCTGCCGACGGGTCACGAAATCGGCCACCACCGCGGCCCAGACGGCGCCGTAGCCCTTGATGGCGGTGTCGATCTCGAATGCGCAGGCGTCGGGCGCCAGGTTGCGCTCCAGCAGCACTTCGAGGTTGCCGGAAGCGACGACCCCGGTGATCGCGCGGGGTTTCGTGCCGGGGAGCGGGCGCGTGGTGGTGTGGCGGAAGCGAAGCGTCTCCATCGCGAAAAATCCCTCACCAGTTCCGGAACTTGGCCGGCGGCTCGTAGAGGCCGCCCGACCAGTGCACGAGGTCCTTGATCGAGCGCGCCGCGAGCAGCGAGCGGTCGGCGTCGAGGGGCTCGATGCCGAGATCCTCGGGGCGCCGGATGATCTTGCGCGCGCGCAACGCCTCGACCATCGCGGGGTCGCGGCCGCGGCCGACATCGGTGTAGCCGGCCACACCCCGGATCGCCTGCTCGCGCTCATCGAGCGTCCGGCACAGCAGCAGGTTGGCGATGCCCTCCTCGGTGACGATGTGGGTCACGTCGTCGGCGTAGACCATCACGGGGGCGAGTTCGAGGTTCAGCTTCCTGGCGAGTTCGAGGGCGTCGAGCCGCTCCACGAAGGCCGGCACCAGCTTGTCGCCGAAGGTCTCGACGAGCTGCACCACGAGTTTTCGCCCACGACGGAGCGCCGGGTCGCCGGTGCCGCCGGCCTCCTGCCCCGCCTTCATCCAGGTGTCGGAGGGGTGGCGCCGCCCATGCGGGTCCGAGCCCATGTTCGGCGCCCCGCCGAAGCCCGCGACCCGGTTCGTCGTGACGGTGGACGAATGCCCCTGAAGGTCGATCTGCAGGGTCGAGCCGATGAACAGGTCGCAGGCGTAGAGGCCCGCCGTCTGGCAGAAGGCCCGATTCGAGCGCAAGGACCCGTCGGAGCCCGTGAAGAACACGTCCGGCCGGGCGCGGATATACTTGTCCATGCCGACTTCCGATCCGAAGCAGTGGATCTGGCTGACCCAGCCGGATTCGATGGCCGGGATCAGGCTCGGATGCGGGTTGAGCGCCCAGTGGGTCGCGATTTTGCCCTTCAGGCCGAGGCGCTCGGCATAGGTCGGCAGCAGCAGCTCGATCGCCGCCGTGCCGAAGCCGATGCCGTGGTTGAGGCGGCGGATGCCGTATTCGGCGTAGATGCCCTTGATGGCCATCATGGCCATCAGGATCTGCGTCTCGGTCACGGCGCCGGGGTCGCGGGTGAAGAGCGGCTCGACGTAGAACGGCCTGTCGGCCTCGACCACGAAGTCGACCCGGTCGCCGGGGATGTCGACCCGGGGCACCCGGTCGACGATCTCATTGACCTGCGCCACCACCACACCGTTCTTGAAGGCGGTCGCCTCCACCACGGTGGGCGTGTCCTCGGTGTTGGGCCCCGTATAGAGATTGCCGTCCCGGTCGGCCGAGACGCCCGCGATCAGGGCCACGTTCGGCGTCAGGTCGACGAAGTAGCGGGCGAAGAGTTCGAGGTAGGTGTGCACCGCCCCGAGCTCGATCTGGCCGCCATAGAGCATCCGGGCGATGCGCCCGCCCTGGGGCCCCGAATACGAGTAGTCGAGCCGCTTCGCGATGCCCTGCTCGAAGATGTCGAGGTGCTCGGGCAGGACGATGCCCGACTGCACCATGTGCAGGTCGTGGACCCGGGCCGGGTCGCAGGCGGAGAGGCCCCGGGCGAGGCAATCGGCCTGCTTCTGGTTGTCACCCTCCAGGCAGACCCGGTCGCCGGGCTGGAGGATCGCCTCCAGGAGATCGACGACCCGGGCCGCGGGCACCACCTTGCCGTCGGCATGCGGCCGCGCCCGTGCGAGACGCGCCTCGCGGGCGGTGCGTTCCCGGCGCCAGTCCATCATCCGATCCGCTCCCTCGTCACGGCCTGCGTATACCGCTCAGCTTTGTCGGCCCCCGATGGAATGCGGGCCCCCGATTTCATGCCGTACCAGTATTCCAAATTGTGTTCCTGTCAATCACCTGTATACTGAAACCAATCAAAAACGAATCACGGAATACCCAGGAGGGACGCCCCATGCCCCATCTCGTCCGCAGCCCGTCGCCGGCACCGCGCGAGGCCGCCCGATGACCATCTTCGGCGTCGCGCTCCTCGCGCTCTGCACCCTGATCGGGGTGTTCCTCGGCGACCTGCTGGGCGTCGCCCTCGGGGTGAAGGCCAATGTCGGCGGGGTCGGCCTCGCCATGATCCTGCTCATCGCCGCCCGGTCCTGGCTTCTCGCCCGGGGCAAGCTCGGCGGCGGGATCAAGCTCGGGGTCGAGTTCTGGTCGACCATGTACATCCCCATCGTGGTGGCGATGGCCGCGCAGCAGAACGTGGTGGCGGCCGTGCGCGGCGGGCCCATCGTGCTCATCGCCGCCACGGTCTCGCTGCTGCTCTGCTTCGCCTGCGTCGCCCTGCTCGGGCGCTTCGGGCGGGGCGAACCGGCGGAGGACGCCCGGGTCCGACACGGCGGCCAGGTGATCGGCGGCGATCTCGACGACGATGCCCCGGCGCCCGTCGCGCCGCCCCGCTCCGTCCGGAAGGCGTGATCCCATGCTGCACATGATCCAGCACGTCTTCGTCGAGCAGAGCCTGGTGGCCGCCTTCGCAGTGGTGGGCGCCCTGATGCTGGTCTCGAACGTCGCCAGCCGTCGGCTCACCGGCGGCCGGGTCCACGGCTCGGCCATCGCCATCGTGCTGGGGCTGGTGCTCGCCTATGGTGCCGGGGTCTATACCGGCGGCCAGAAGGGCGTCGCCGACCTGCCGGTCTTCGCCGGCATCGGCCTGATGGGCGGGGCGATGCTGCGCGACTTCGCCATCGTGGCCACCGCCTTCGAGGTCGACGTGGTGGAGGCCCGCCGCGCCGGGCTCCTCGGCGTGCTGGCCCTGGGCCTCGGCACCGTGATCCCCTTCGTCGTCGGGGCGCTCACGGCGGTGGCCTTCGGCTACACCGACGCCGTCAGCATCACGACGATCGGCGCGGGGGCCGTGACCTACATCGTCGGGCCGGTGACGGGGGCGGCGCTCGGCGCGGATTCCGCCGTGATGGCGCTCTCCATCGCCACCGGCGTCACCAAGGCCGTGATGGTCATGGTCGGCACGCCCCTGGTGGCCAAGCTCATCGGCCTGGACAATCCCCGCTCGGCCATGGCCTTCGGCGGCCTGATGGGCACGGTGAGCGGCGTGGCCGGCGGGCTCGCCGCCACCGACCCGAAGCTGGTGCCCTACGGCGCGCTGACGGCGACCTTCCACACCGGAATCGGCTGTCTCGTCGGTCCGTCGCTGTTCTACCTCACGGTTCGGGCCATCGTGGGATGACGGACGGGGCGTCGCGCGTCCTGAGCAGGGAGCGGATGATGGACGGGGGCGGAATGGACGAGCAGGGGGCGGAGCGCGGGCTCCTGTCGGACCAGATCCGCAACGCGCTCACGGACGAGATCGCGGCCGGCCGCCTCGCCGCCGGCACCGCCCTCGACGAGCAGGATCTGGCCGACCGCTTCGGCGCCTCGCGCACCCCCGTGCGGGAGGCGCTGCGCCAGCTCGCCTTCAACGGGCTGGTGGAGCTGCGCCCGCGCCGGGGTGTCGTGGTCACGCGCATGACGCCTGAGCGGATCATGGACATGTTCGAGACCACCGCCGAGTTCGAGGCGATGTGCGTGCGGCTCGCCACCTACCGGATGACCCCCCTGGAGCGCAGCCACCTGATGGACCTGCATGCGCGCTCCGGCGACATGGTCGCGGCCGGCGACGTCGACGCCTACGATACCCTGAACCGCAGCTTCCACGAGGCGCTCTACGGCGCCACGCATAACGGTTTCCTCAAGGAGCAGGCGCTGGCGCTGCGCACCCGCCTCTCGGGCTTTCGCAGGACGCAGCTGCGCCACGGCGATCGCATCCACGGCTCGCGCGCGGAGCACGGAGCCATCCTGGCGGCGATCGCCGAGGGCGACGGCGAGGCGGCGGCCCGGCGTATGCGTGCCCACATGCTCAATGCGGCCAGCGCCCTGCGCCATTACATCGATGCCCATTCCGATGTGTGATGCAGCACACGCATAGGAGAGCGCTGGTCCAGCGAAAGAAATGCGCCAAGCGCATGCATCAGGTGCTGCCGCGCACACCGCTCCTGAAAGACCGGGCCTATATCGAGATCACGCCAAGGCAACGGCCCCCGGACATCTTGGACCTGATCCTCGATTGTTTGACGGAGACCGGGCTTGGACATCTGGATACCACGACCATGAAGACTCGTCTTGCTTTCGCCGCCGCTGCTCTGGCCCTGACCCTCGGCGCACCCGTCTCGTCCGCCCTGGCGCAGAGCTACAACGCCCCGGCCGGCATCCCCGCCGTGACCGCGCCCGGCAGCCGCGTCGTCGGTGCCTTCGACGACGTGACCACCGGCTCGATCACCCGCCGCGCGGACGATTCGGCCAAGGCCGGCAACGCCGAGCAGAACAACAAGCCCACCGCCAATTACGGCACCACCTCGGGCGGCCCGGCCTACTGAGGCCGGGAACGACCCAAACTGACGACGGCGGGGCGCGACCCCCCCCGTTTTCGTGTCTGGGGGCGCGCGTCAGCGCGCGAGATAGTCGGTCAGCGTCATCCCGAACAGGATCGCGACCCAGAAGAAGCCGAGGCCGGCGAACAGCCGCACCAGGGGCGACTCGTGGCGGACCTCCATCGACACCAGGACGATGATCGCCGCCATGGCGCCGACCACCGCGAGTTCGACGAGCCAGACCTGCTCGAAGGGCCGCGTCGCCCCGAGGCCGACATTCACGGCGAGCAGCGCCAGGAGCGCCAGGAAGGTGCGCACCGGCGTGCGCAGGCGGCTCCAGAGCAGGGCCCGGTCCTTCGCATCGAGGGCGGGACGAGGATTGCGCATCGCGACGTCTCTCTACCGGTTGACCACGTAGAGGACCGGGAAGGCGATGATCCAGATCAGGTCGATGAAGTGCCAGTACAGGCCGTAGACCTCGATCCAGTTCTGGTGTCGCTGCAGGAAGCCCGGCCGCGATGCCTTCCAGGTGAGCCCGACGAGGATGGCGATCCCGGTGAACAGGTGGACCGCATGGAGCGCGGTCGCCACCTTCAGGACGGCGCCGGAGAGGAGGGCGAGGCGCAGGAGCGCATCGGCACCGGGGGCGAAGAGCTGCGCCATCAGGCGCGACGCCCGCCGGGCGTCAGGGCCGAATGCGGCATGTCACGGGGTCGTCTCATCCGCTCTCATACCTCCCGGTCCGCCTGGGACAACCGTGATCCGACGGCTACGGTTCAGTCCGGCGCTTCATCCCGCGGGCTTCGAACCTTGTCCGAGCCGGCCTCGCGACGATCGGGCGGAACACCGGCCATTCCGGAGCGCGTTGCCCGAGGAGCAGGAGCGGGGCGACCCAAGATTTCGCGACCGGCCCCTGACCCGTGCGGCGCCACGCCGGGCTGCGCAGCGGCCGAGGATCGGGCATGAGGATCGGGCATGAGGGGGACCATGCGACATCGCGGCCGCAGGCGCACGATCCGGACGAGGCACCGCTGGCCGGCGGCCCTCCTTCTCGGCCTCTCGGCATCCGCGACGCTGCCCGGAGCGGGGTTGGCGCGCCTGGCCCAGGCCGATCTGTCGCGCGTCGTCGTCACGCCGGCCCCGGAGGCCCGTCTCCCCCTCGGGCTTGCCTTCACGGACGCGCGGAGCGGACCGACCACGCTGGCCAGGGCCCTCGGCGAACGGACGGCCCTCCTGCTGCCGGTGGACTACACCTGCGCCAATGTCTGCGACCCGATGCTGGCGATGACCGGCGCGGCCCTCGCGGCGACCGGACTCGTGCCGGGGCGCGACGTCAGCTTCGTTCTGGTGGGGCTCGATCCGCGGGACGACGTCGCGGCGGCCCGGCGGATGCTGCACGACGAAGGGGGCGGAGCCTCGGCGGCGCGGGCCCTCGTCGGCACGGCACCGGCCATCGACGCCCTCACGGCGGCGCTCGGATACCGCTTCGTCGTCGACCGGGACACCGACAGCATCGCGCATCCGGCCGCCGTGATCCTGCTGACGCCCGAGGGCCGCGTCGCCCGCATCCTGTCGCCCCTGGCGCTCAACGGCCGCGACCTGCGCCTCGCCCTGATCGAGGCGGGGCAGGGGCGGGGGAGCACCCTGGCCGACCGGCTCACCCTGCTCTGCTACGGCTACGACGCCGTGCGGGGCGTCTACACGCCCCTGATCGAGCGCATCCTCAGCCTCGCCGGGGCCGCGACGGTGCTGGCGATCGGCCTCGGCGTGTTCGCGCTGCACCGGCGCAGCCGGAGGCCGGTCGGCCCCTGAACGCGACGAGCCCGCCGCGCTTGGGGCGCGACGGGCTCGTGTCGTAGGTTTGGTTGCGGGGACAGGATTTGAACCTGTGACCTTCAGGTTATGAGCCTGACGAGCTACCGGGCTGCTCCACCCCGCGCCACCTGTGATCGTTTGAGGGAATGGCTCGTGTGTTGAGCGTGTCTTGTTCTGTGCAGGTCTGGCGGCGACCGACTCTCCCGTGTCTTGAGACACAGTACCATGGGCGCTGGTGCGTTT
>NZ_JBYSXL010000042.1:0-41363 GCF_058782155.1 Methylobacterium sp. FW306-05-D | reverse complement strand
GAAGATGGGAGGAGAGGGGGCGGGTTCAGACGGTGCCGAGCCGGCTCACCACCGCCCGCCCGTCCCGCGCCTCGGCCAGGATGGCCCCGCTGGCGAGGCCGAGGAACAGGCCGTGCTCGACCACGCCCGGCACCGCCCAGAGGGCCCCCGAGAGGGCCTCGGGATCGGGGATGCGCCCGAGATGGGCGTCGAGGATGGGGTGGCCGCCATCGGTGAGGAAGGGCGCGCCGTCCCTGGCCCGCAGGACGAGTTGGCCGGTGCAGCCGGCCGCCCGCAGGGCGGCGGCGACCGCCAGCCGGGTGGCGCCGAGGCCGAAGGCGTTGACCTCGATCGGCAGGGGGAACGCGCCGAGGGTCTCCACGCGCTTGGCGGCATCCGCGATCACCACCATCCGGCGGCTGGCGAAGGCGACGATCTTCTCGCGCAGCAGCGCGCCGCCGCCGCCCTTGACGAGGCGCATCGCCCCGTCGATCTCGTCGGCCCCGTCGATGGTGAGGTCGAGCTCGGGCATCTCCTCCAGGGTGGCGAGGCGGATGCCGGCGGCCTCCGCCGCGACCCGGGTCGCCTCCGAGGTCGGCACGCCGACGACGTCGAGGCCGGCCCGGACGCGGGCGCCCAGCAATTCCACGAAGACGTTGGCGGTGGAGCCGGTGCCGATCCCGAGCCGCATCCCGGGGGTGACGAGCTCGACGGCGACCTCGGCCGCCGCGCGGCGCAGATCCGGCCCGCTCACGCGAGGGCTCCGGGGACCGGGAAGGGGAGGGCGTGCGGCATGGGACGGCTCGGGCGTGGGACGAAGCGGCGGGGAACGGATCGAACGGCGCGCGCCGCCGGGCGGGCGCGACCGGCTGCCCCTAGCACGCCGGGCCGGCCGCTCCAACGCGGCGCGGGCCGGGATCAGGGCCGGCCGCCCTGCGGCGGCGTGGCGCTCGGGCCCGCCCGGCCCGGGGCGGCGCCGGTGGCCGGGGCCTCGTCGGCCCCCGGGCTCGCCGGGTTGGCCTGCGCGGTGCAGACCACGGCCTCCTTCTGCAGCTGCACGTAGCAGATGCTCATCTCGCCGGTGCGGTAATTGACCCGGAACACCCCCGCCTCGCGGGTGTGGCGGGAGGCCACGAGGCCGTATTCCGAAGGGGCCTGGGCGCTCGCGCCCTCGCCGGCGCCGTAGCAGACGGTGACGCCGACGCTGCCCACCGCGCCCTCGCGCAGGCCGTACTGGCAGGAGGTGACCTCGCCCGTGACCTTGTCGACCCGGTAGACCCGGTTGAGGTCGATCTGGGGGGCCGGCACGAACTCGAAGGAGGCGGCCCAAGCCGGGGCGGCGAGCGCCGGCAGCAGGCCGGCCGTCAGGGCGAGGGCCCGGGCGGGGCGGGCGGACATCGGACGCAGGATCGAACGCATCGGGAGCCTTCGTGAATGCTGGGGGGCGCGGGGGGGACGGTCTGGACGGGAGACCGCCCAGCGCTAGCCCGGCCTTGCGGCGCAACCGTGGCCCGCCCGAACCCCGGAGACCGAACCCGGTAGACAAGGCGGCGGGCCGCCGCGCCCCGGGAAGGGCGGTGAAAACGCGTCGCGATCCCGCACCTGTGCGGGCTCCGCGCGGTGATGCCGCTGGCGTCGTTCCGCCAACATGCTAACGGGGTTGGCCATGTTCGACGCCGTCGCCGCCCTCCACGACATCCTCGAGACCCTGGACCGCGACGCCCGCGAGGCGACGCGCCTGCGGGCAGTGCTGGTGCCGGAATTACGACGGGTGATCGAGCTGGGGCGGGCCGATGCCGAGGAGCGCCTCCTGAAGGAGCGGGACGGCATCGCCTGCGCCCAGCGCCTGAGCCGGCTCACCGACGCGGTGATCCGCACCATCCACGACGCGGTGGTCTGGCGGCTCTACCCCAACGACAACCCCTCCACCGGCGAGCAGCTCGCCGTGGTGGCCACTGGCGGCTACGGCCGGGGCACCATGGCGCCGGGCTCGGACATCGATCTCCTGTTCCTGCTGCCCTACAAGCAGACCGCCTGGTCCGAGAGCGTCGTCGAGGCGATGCTCTACGTGCTGTGGGACCTCAAGCTGAAGGTCGGCCACGCCACCCGCTCGGTGGAGGAGTGCCTGCGCGAGGGCCGGGCCGACATGACCATCCGGACCTCGCTCCTCGAGGCCCGCTACCTGTTCGGCACCCGCGCCCTGTTCGAGGAGCTCGTCACCCGCTTCGACACCGAGCTGGTGATGTGGACCGCGCCCGAATTCGTCGAGGCCAAGCTGCGCGAGCGCGACGCCCGGGTCTCGAAGGCGGGCGCCTCGCGCTACCTCGTCGAGCCCAACGTGAAGGACGGCAAGGGGGGCCTGCGCGACCTCAACACCCTGTTCTGGATCGCCAAGTACACCTACCGGGTCCGCGACCAGAGCGAGCTCGTGGCCGCCGGCCTGTTCACCCCGGAGGAGTACCGGGTGTTCGAGCGCTGCGACGAGCTCCTGTGGCGGGTGCGCTGCCACATGCACTTCGTCACCGGCCGGGCCGAGGAGCGCCTGTCCTTCGGGCTGCAGCCGCGGATCGCCGAGCGCTTCGGCTACGAGCCGCGCGGCGGCCTCTCGGGCGTCGAGCGCTTCATGAAGGCGTATTTCCTCATCGCCAAGGAGGTCGGCGACCTCACCGCCATCGTGTGCGCGGCCCTGGAGGCGCGCCACGCCAAGCGCACGCCCGTGCTCGACCGCTGGATCGGCCGGTTCCGCGACCGCTTCCGCGCCACCGCCATCGAGGCGGAGGACTTCGTCGACGACCACGGCCGCATCAACCTGCGCGACGCCGACGCCTTCAGCCGCGATCCCGTGAACCTGATCCGGCTGTTCTGGCTCGCAGACCGCCACAACCTGCCGATCCACCCCGACGCGACGCGTGCGGCCAACCGCGCCCTGCGCCTGATCGGCCATTCCTTGAGGGCGGACGAGGAGGCCAACCGGCTCTTCCTCGACATCCTGACCTCGAAGAACTCGCCCGAGACCATCCTGCGGCTGATGAACGAGGCCGGAGTGCTCGGCCGCTTCATCCCGGATTTCGGCCGCATCGTCGCGATGATGCAGTTCAACATGTACCACCACTTCACGGTGGACGAGCACCTGCTGCGCGCCCTCGGGGTGCTCTCGGCGATCGAATCGGGCCGCACCGAGGAGGAGCATCCGCTGGCGACCCGGCTCATCGACACGATCAGCCACCGGCGGGCGCTCTACGTCACGGTGCTGCTGCACGACATCGCCAAGGGCCGGCCGGAGGACCATTCCATCGCGGGAGCGGCGATCGCCGAGAAGCTCGGACCGCGCTTCGGCCTCACCCCGGCCGAGACCGAGATGGTGGCCTGGCTGGTGGAGCACCACCTGCTGATGTCGATGACCGCCCAGAGCCGCGACCTCTCGGACCCCAAGACCATCGAGAAGTTCGCCGGGGTGGTGCAGACCCTGGAGCGCCTGAAGCTCCTCACCATCCTGACGGTGGCCGACATCAAGGCCGTGGGGCCCGGCGTCTGGACCGCCTGGAAGGGCACCCTGATCCGCACCCTCTACGACGAGACCGAGGTGGTGCTCTCCGGCGGCCATTCCGAGATCGCCCGCACCGACCGGGTCCGCCTGATCCAGATGGCCCTGCGCGAGCAGCTCAGCGACTGGCAGTCGGAGGCGTTCGACGCCTACGCGGCGCGCCACAACCAGGCCTACTGGCTCAAGGTCGACACCACGCGCCAATTCAAGCATGCCGGCTTCGTCAAGGCGCTCACGGCCGAGGGGCGCACGGTGGCCACCGCCGCCGAGACCGATCCGGTCCGCGGCGTCACCGAGCTGACGATCTACTCGCCCGACCATCCGCGCCTGCTGGCCATCGTCACCGGGGCCTGCGCCGCGTCGGGCGGCAACATCGTCGACGCGCAGATCTTCACCACCACGGACGGCTTCGCCCTCGACTCGATCTTCATCTCGCGCGCCTTCGAGCGGGACGAGGACGAGCTGCGCCGGGCCGGCCGCATCACCACCGCCATCGAGAAGGCCCTGCGCGGCGAGATCCGCATCGCCGACCTCGTGGCCGACAAGCACCCCCCGAGCGAGCGCTCGCGCACCTTCCTGGTGCCGCCCGACATGGCGATCGACAACGCCCTGTCGAGCCGCGAGACCGTGATCGAGATCACCGGCCTCGACCGCCCCGGCCTGCTCTACGAGCTGACCACGGCACTGAGCCGGCTCAGCCTCAACATCACCTCGGCCCACGTGGCGACCTTCGGCGAGCGGGCGGTGGACGTGTTCTACGTGACCGACCTCACCGGCACCCGGGTGACCCAGCCCGATCGCCAGGTGGCGATCCGGACCGCCGTGATGGAGGTCTTCGCCGGCGACGTCGCCGCCCTGCGGGCGGAAGGGCTCGATGCGCTGATCGACTCGCCCCCCCCACGCGAGGCCTGAGCCCGGCCCGGAGCCGGGGGCGCTCAGGGTCCGAGCGCCCGCGCGCTTGATTTCGCGGCGCCACCGCCTGATATCAGCGCCAACCCCGAACCCGAATTTTCCTGACGAAACCCCATGATGGCGAACGACATGCACGACGAGCGGCGCGATCCGGCCCAGGCGGTCGAGGAGACCCAGGGGGCCGCGCAGACCGAGGGCTCCGGCGAGGCGATGCCGGGCGAGGCGCTGGCTCCCCTCGTGGCCGAGCGCGACGAGCTGAAGGACCGCGTCCTGCGCACCCTGGCCGAGATGGAGAACCTGCGCCGGCGCACCGAGCGCGAGGTCGCCGATGCCCGCGCCTACGCGGTGACGAACTTCGCCCGCGACCTCCTGAATTCCGCCGACAACATCCGCCGCGCCCTCGAGAGCATTCCCGAAGCCGACCGGACGAGCGCCGACGGCGCCTTCAAGGCCTTGATCGACGGCATCGAGCTCACCGAGCGCGACCTCGCCAAGACCCTGGAGCGGCACGGCGTCAAGCTGATCGAGCCGAAGGGCCAGCGCTTCGACCCCAACCGCCACCAGGCGATGTTCGAGGTGCCGGACCCCGAGGTCCCCACCGGCACCGTCGTGCAGGTGATGCAGGCCGGCTACATCATTGGCGACCGGGTCCTGCGTCCGGCCCTGGTGGGCGTGGCCAAGGGCGGCCCGAAGCCGACCGCCAGCCCGGCCGACGCGGCCTGAGCTGGGGCGTCTCGACGCGCAAGCACCACCCCTCTCCGTCCGGGCAAAGCGATCGTAGACGGCCCCACGCCGTCATTCCGGGGCGCCGCAGGCGAAGCCGGACCCGAAGGGGCGCGCTGGAGGCGTGCAATCCAGAGCCGCTGACGGCGCCAGGTTCGACACCCCCTGCGGGTCTGGATCCCGGGCTCCGCTGTGCGGCCCCGGGATGACGCGGTGCTGCGCGCGGGGCGTCCGGACGAACCGTCCGCACGCGACCCGTCGCCAGGGCGACCACCCCGCCCGCCGAGGGCGGGGAGGCATGCCCCTAGCGCAACTGCACGCTGTCCACGACCTCGCGGAACTTCGCCAGGACGCCCTCGCGGTTCTCGGCCTTCACGACGCCGACGGCGCGCAGGTAGCCGTCGGGCGCGAAGCGGATCGTCTGCGAGATGACCACCGGCGTGCCGGACGCCGTGTCCACCGCCCGCGCCACGATCTCGTGCCAGTCGACGCCGTTCTGGCGGTAGCTCTGGGCCCGCTCGATCACGAAGTCCTTCATGGTCTGGTTGGAATAGAGCGCCGCGCGCGCGAAGGCGTCGCGCTGCTCCGTGGCCGGCGGCGGCTGCACCGCCTGGGCCAGCACCAGGATCGGCTGCTCCAGGCCGAGCATCTCGTCCTTCGTGCCCTGCGTCAGCAGCACCGAATTGCCGGCGAGCACCCGCACCGGACGGAAGCCGGCGTCGTTGCCGATCCGGAAGGGCAGGGCGGCGACCTGCTGCTCCAGGGTGAGCGCCGGCCGGATGTGGATGCCGGTCAGCAGCCGCTTCATGGTCTCCTCGGTCTCGGCATCGGGCGTCGCCTGCGCGATGATGATGCCGGTGACGGTCGGATCGCCGACGAGGAGCATCCACTTCTTGATGGCCGGGGTCCCGGCCGATTCCACCGCCGGCTGCTCGCCCGTGAACAGCACCGCGTCGACGTCGCCCGCGACCTTGATGGCCTGTCGGCTGCTGACGATGAAGCCCTGGGCCTTCAGGTTCGCGTCGGTGAAGTTGGTCTCGAGGTCGGCGAAGGCGTTGGCCGGCAGCTCCACCACCGAGACCGTCGCGCCGCCCTCCAGCCGCTCCAGGCCGGAGAAGCGCTTCGACGAGACCATGTCGGAGGGCGGGTCGAAGCCGAAGCGCGAACTCGGCGGGAAGACCGGGTCCGCCGCCAGGGCCGGCGCGGCCAGCCCCAGGGCGAGGACCAGGAGGGACACCGGACGAACGAGGTTACGCAGACGCATCGAATCGATTCTCCGCAAGGCCCCGGTCTCGCGCCGGGCAGGTCCGCCGGGTCGCCCCTGGCGGGGCAGGCCGACGCTCAGGCTGACCCGATGGGTCGGCTCAACACCCCGCCGCTGTCAAGCGCCGGAGGGCCGCGTCACGCGTCGCAGGGTCAGGTTGCAGCGCCCGCCGGGCACGAGAAAATCGGGCGGCCCGCCGGGGGCGGCGCCCGAGAGCAGGTCCGGCGCCTCCGGGACGAGGCGGTCGACCCCGTGATGGATCAGCCGGGCCGGACCGCCGATCACGAGCGCGTCACCGGCTCGCAGGCGCAGCGAGCGGGTCGGGTCCGCGCGTTGCAGGCCGCCGTAGCGGAAGAGGGCGGTGGCGCCCAGCGAGAGCGAGACCACCGGCGCATCGTGGGCGTCCTCGTCGCGGTCCTGGTGCAGGCCCATGCGGGCGCCGGGCCCGTACAGGTTGACGAGGCAGGCCTCGGGCGGGGCGGGATAGCCCGACAGGGCCTCCCAGGCGGCGAGGGCGGTGGCCGGGATGGCCGGCCAGGGCGCGTCCGTCACGGGGTGATGGGGCTGGTAGCGGTAGCCCGCCCGATCGGAGACCCAGCCGAGGGGGCCGCAATTCGACATCCGCACGGAGAAGGGCCGGTCGGTGCGGGGCATCCGCGGCGTGTAGGGGGGCGCGGCCGCCAGCGCGACCGCGAGTTCGGCGGCCAGGCGCGCCTGCGCCGCCCCGTCGAGGTAGCCGGGGACGTGGATCAGGCCGGGAACCAGGGCGATCCCGGCCGGAACGCGGGCGGCCACGGGTGGACGGTCAGACCTTGTGGTCGATGTCGTGCTCCAGCACCGTCTTGCTCTCCACCGTGGTGTCGGCCTTGAGCTGGTAGACGAGCGGGATGCCGGTGGCGATCTCGAGGCTGGCGATGGTCTTGGTGGTCATGCCGTCGAGCACCATCACCAGGGCGCGCAGGGAGTTGCCGTGGGCGGCCACCAGCACGCGCTCCCCCGCCATGACGCGGGGCAGGATGAACTGGATGTAGTAGGGCAGGACGCGCGCGGCGGTGTCCTTGAGGCTCTCGCCGCCGGGGGGCGGCACGTCGTAGGAGCGGCGCCACTGGTGCACCTGGGCGTCGCCCCAGCGCTCGCGGGCATCGTCCTTGTTGAGGCCGGAGAGGTCGCCGTAGTCGCGCTCGTTCAGGGCCTCGTTGCGGATCGTCTCGACGTCGCTCAGGTCCATCTCCTGCAGGATCAGCGCGCAGGTGCGCTGGGCCCGCTTGAGGTTGGAGGTGAAGGCCACGTCGAAGCCGTAACCCTGCTCCTTGAGCCAGCGCCCGGCATTGCGGGCCTCCTCGACGCCGAGCTCCGTCAGCTCGGGATCACGCCAGCCCGTGAACAGCTTCTTGAGGTTCCAGTCGCTCTGGCCATGGCGAGCGAGGACGAGAAGGCGATCCATCGGGGGATGATCCTCTTGGTCTTGGAGACGACACGGGCCTCGGCGGAAGCCTGGGCCGGGGGCGATGGTGCAGCGCAGCGAAGGCGCCGCGGGCGGCTCATGCGCGCGTCAATCTGAACGGCGGATGACGAAACCCGGCCGCGGCGCGCGAGTTTCGTACTAAAGCCCGAGGACGTCATCCATCCCGTAGAGGCCGGGCGGCCGGGCGAAGGCCCAGAGGGCCGCCCGCACGGCGCCGCGGGCGAAGATCGCTCGGTCCTCGGCATGGTGGCCGACGGTGATCCGCTCGCCGGGGCCGGCGAAGACCACGCTGTGGTCGCCCACCACCGTGCCGCCGCGCAGGGTGGCGAAGCCGATGTCGCCAGGCCGGCGCGCGCCGGTATGGCCGTCGCGGGTGGAGACCCGGGCGTCCGCGAGGGCGACCCCGCGCCCCTCCGCCGCCGCCTCGCCGAGGAGGAGGGCGGTGCCGGAGGGGGCGTCCACCTTCATGCGGTGGTGCATCTCGACGATCTCGATGTCGAACTCCTCCCCGAGGGCCGCCGCCATCCGGCGCACGAGGCCGGCGACGAGGTTGACCCCGAGGGACATGTTGCCCGAGCGCACGATGCGGGCGTGGTGGGCGGCCGCCGAGAGCTGGGCGAGATCGGCCTCCTGCAGGCCGGTGGTGCCGACCACGTGGACGATGCGGGCCTGCGCGGCGAGCTCGGCGAAGAAGGTGGTGGCGGCGGGCGCCGTGAAGTCGAGGACGCCCTCGGCCGCCGCGAAGACCGGCAGGGGATCGTCCGTGACCGCGACGCCGAGGGGCGCGAGGCCCGCCAGCGTGCCGGCATCCTGCCCCAGGGCCGCGGAGCCTTCGCGCTCGATGGCGCCCGACAGGGTGCAGCCCTCGGTCTCCGCCACCGCGCGGATCAGCATCCGCCCCATGCGCCCGTCGGCGCCGACCACCACGAGCCGCATCGTCCTCAGCCTCCAGAGCGTGTCGCCACCTGTCGCGTCCGCGCTGCGGTACAGCCTCCGGCCGGAGCGGACAAGGATTCAGCGCCCCGCCTGCGCCAGCAGGGGCCCGATCACGTCCGTGACGCCGTTCACGGTGATCTGGGTGCCGACGCAGAGGAGCAGGAAGGCGAAGAGGCGCCCCAGCACCCGGGCACCGACGGGGCCGATCCAGGTCACCACCCGGTCGGCCGAGCCGTAGGTGAAGCGCACGAGCACCGCGATGGCCAGCGCCGCCAGGGACATGCCGACGTAGAAGCCGATCCGGTCCGGCCCGGGCGCCGGCCGGTTGGAGCCGAGCGCGATCGCCACCGCGATGGTGCCGGGGCCGGTGGTGAAGGGCAGCGTCAGGGGGAAGAACGCGATCTCGGCCAGGTTGCCGGCCGGTTCCCGGGTGACCTCCGCCTGCTTGCGGGCCTCGCGCGCCTCCGGCGCGGTCAGCAGCGTCCAGGCCGAGGCCGCCACCACGAGGCCGCCGGCGATGCGCAGGGCCGCCAGGGAGACCCCGAAGAAGTTGAGGATCGGCGCGCCGGCCCAGAGGGTCGAGAGCATGATCAGGGCGGCGTAGAAGCCGATGCGCTTGGCGAGCTCCAGGCGCTCGGCATGGGAGTTCAGGGCCGTCACCTGCGCGAAGATCAGCGACGAGCCGACCGGGTTCACGATGGAGAACAGCGAGGAGAAGGCGAGCACGAAGCTCTGGAGCGCCGCCTCGGGCGCGATCAGGCTCAGCATCCGTTCAGCCCGGCGAGGGGGCGGGCACCAGCACGCGGGCCGGGGCGAGGCGGGTCGCCCGGCGCACCCGGCGCACGGCGACGGGGCGGTAGAGCTGCTTGGTGGCGTCGACCACGTGCAGGCCGGCGAAGGGCAGGGACAGGCTGGTGCCCATCCGCTCCCAGGCGCTCGCCGTGCGCAGCAGCAGCCGGTTCTCCACCGGCGGCATGTAGAGGGTCTCGGCCCAGCCCTCGGGGGAGAACTGGGTGGTGCGCATCAGCCGGGCGAGCTGCGAGCGGCTGTAGGGCTGGCCGTGGCCGAAGGGGGTCGCGTCGCGCCGGGCCCAGACGCCGCGCCGGTTGGGCACCACCAGGATCATCCGGCCGCCCGGGGTCAGCACCCGCCAGACGTCCTGCAGGAGTTCGGTCGGGCTCTCCACGGATTCCAGCGCGTGGACGAGGATCACCCGGTCCACCGCCGCCTCGGGCAGGGGCATCATGGTCGGGTCGGCCAGCGCCGAGCAGGAGCGGCCGCTGCCGGGCCAGTTCACCACCCCCTGCGTGGCCGGCATGAAGGCCAGGGTCCGCTCGGCGATGACGTGGACGGGGCCGAGATAGGGCGTGGCGTAGCCGAGCCCGAGCACGCGCAGGCCCGAGACCGAGCCGAGGAAGCCGTGGATCGCGCGCGCCACGATGCGGTGCGTCACGCCCCCCAGGGGGGTCGCGTAGAAGGCGCGCAGATCGGTGACGTCGAGGCGCATGGATCGGGTTTCGGTACGGTCGCTCGGCTCTGGCCGGGGCCGGCCAGGAGGCCCGCGGTGCGAAACGCTTCATCCGCATCAATGGGGGCCGGGACCCGGCACGACAAGCCCGGATCGGCCGAGCCCCACGAAGACCGGGGGACACCGCCTCCGCTCCCGCCGCGGGACACCGGTCCGGACGCGACCCTGGACCTGCCCCGTCCCGCATCCATTTGGTCCCGTGACCCCGTTCGTCGGCGCCGAGGTCCGCGCCGCGCATCCCGATCCGGAAGGACGTCCCATGACCGCCCCCAGCCCCATGACCGCTCCCAGCCCCGCGAAAGCCCAGAGTCCCGAGATCCGCACCTTCCTGTGCCGCAGCGACAATATCGGCGTCCTCATCCGCGATCCCGCCACCGGCGCCTGCGCCGCCATCGACGTGCCCGAGGCCGGCCCCGTCCTGGCGGCCCTCGACGAGTCCGGCTGGACCCTCACCGATATCCTGGTCACGCACCGGCACGGCGACCACGTGGAGGGCATCCCGGAGGTGAAGCGCCGCACCGGCGCGCGGGTCACGGCGCCCCTGAAGGCGGGCAACGCGGTACCGGAGGTCGACGTCACGGTCTCGGAGGGCGACGTGGTCCGGGTCGGCGAGCTCGCGGCGCAGGTTTGGGAGACGCCGGGGCACTGCGCCGACCACGTCACCTACTGGTTCGAGAGGGCGGGCGTGGTGTTCGCCGGCGACACCCTGTTCACCCTCGGCTGCGGCCGGGTGATGGAGGCCGAGCCCACGATTCTCTGGCGCTCCCTGGAGCGCTTCCGGCCGCTGCCCGACGCGACGGCCGTCTATAGCGGCCACGACTACGTGCTCTCCAATGCCCGCTTCGCGCTGGCGGCCGAGCCCGGCAACGCCGCCCTCGCCGCCCGGGCGGCCGAGGCCGAGCGCGCCGCGGCGGAGGGGCGCTTCCTGATTCCCAGCACCCTGGGGGCCGAGCGCGCGACCAACCCGTTCCTGCGCGCCGGCGAGCCGAGCCTCGCCCGAGGGGTGGATCTCGCGCCAGGGACCCAGCCCTCGGTTGTCTTTGCCGCATTGAGGGCCTGGAAGAACCGGTTCTGAGTCGTTAAAGGGGCGTTACAGCGAGGCTAGTGCTGTCATTGATACTGGCCTCCTTGGACTTTCGGCCAGGACATCGGCTTCTCGCGAAGCGGACCTGACCGGGAGGCTTCGTCCCGCCCCTTCACGAGCCCCGGTGTCCGATTTGATGCAGCCGCCTGGCCCGCCCTTCGCCTTCGGGCGCGAGATCGACCTCAGCGAGAGCCGGGGAAGCGAACCTGCGGAGGACCGGACGGCTCCGGAGAGCACCGTCCGCATCTCGGTGCCTCGGGTCGCCCGTCCGGCGCCCCGGGCCGCGGCGCCCCTGGCCGTCGACGCGCGCCTGCTCGCCGTCGCCACGGAGCATCTCCGGCGTCTCGGCCCCAAGCGGGTCACCGTGGTGGCCGTCGCCGCCGAGGCCGGCATGACGCATGCCAACGTCTACCGCTACTTCCCGTCGAAGGACGCGCTCCTCGACGCGGTGGCGGGGCGCTGGCTGCGCGACGTCGAGTCGGAGCTCGCCCGCATCGCCGATGCGCCGGACCCGGCCGACGACAAGATCGAGCGCCTGCTCACCGCCCTGGCCAGCGTCCAGCGCGAGACGCTGGTCCACGAGCCCAACCTCTTCGCCGTCCATCTCGACGCCACCGTGGGGGCGCGCCCCATCGCCCGGCGCCACCGGGTGCGCCTGCGCAGCCTCGTCGAGCGCGTGGTCGAGGAGGGCATCGGCGCCGGCGCCTTCGTGGCCCGGGACCGCGAGCGGGCCATCGCCCACATCTTCGACGCCAGCTACCGCTTCACCCATCCGCTGGCGATCCAGCACGATGCCGACCTGCCGCGCGACCTGGTGGAAGCCCGCCTCGGCGCGGTGATTCTGGCGATCCAGAAGGTGCTGCGGACGGGGACGCTCTGAGCCTCCGTGACAGAATTTTACCTCTGTCACTTGGCCTTCGCGCGCAGGTAGGTTTTGCGGTCTTTCCGCCAACCTCCTCGGACTGCTCGGCTTTTTCGCGGAGGGTGTCGAATCCGATCGCCACGGACCCTGGCCTGAACCCTGCTTTGGCCTTCGTGTCTCGGTTGAAGCTCTGGGCCTTTTCCGCCACACACCGCCGCAGCAACGCGCCGGTGGTTGTGCAAGCCTCCGAGCGCCGTGACCGCCACGCAAGGACCGGAGGTTCGTTTCCCCCATGGCACGCAGCAAGATCGCGCTCATCGGCGCTGGACAGATCGGTGGAACCCTCGCGCACCTGGCGGGCCTGAAGGAACTCGGCGACGTCGTGCTGTTCGACATCGCCGACGGCGTCCCCCAGGGCAAGGGCCTCGACATCGCGGAATCCGCGCCCGTCGACGGCTTCGACGCGACCTATACAGGCGCCAGCGACTATGCGGCGATCGCCGGGGCCGACGTGGTGATCGTCACTGCCGGCGTGCCGCGCAAGCCCGGCATGAGCCGCGACGACCTGATCGGGATCAACCTGAAGGTCATGGAGGCCGTCGGCACCGGCATCAAGGAGCACGCGCCCGACGCCTTCGTGATCTGCATCACCAATCCCCTCGACGCGATGGTCTGGGCCTTGCAGAAGTTCTCCGGGCTTCCCACCCACAAGGTGGTCGGCATGGCCGGCGTCCTCGATTCGGCCCGCTTCCGCCACTTCCTCGCCGACGAGTTCAAGGTCTCGGTGGAGGACGTCACCGCCTTCGTGCTCGGCGGCCACGGCGACGACATGGTCCCGCTGGTGCGCTACTCCACGGTGGCCGGCGTGCCGCTCCCCGACCTGGTCAAGCTCGGCTGGACCACCCAGGAGAAGCTCGACGCCATGGTCGAGCGCACCCGCAAGGGCGGCGGCGAGATCGTCAACCTGCTCAAGACCGGCTCGGCCTTCTACGCGCCTGCGGCCTCCGCCATCGCCATGGCCGAGAGCTACCTGCGCGACAAGCGCCGCGTGCTCCCCTGCGCCGCCTACCTCAACGGCGAGTACGGCGTCTCCGACATGTATGTCGGCGTGCCGATCGTGATCGGTGCGGGCGGCGTCGAGCGCGTCCTCGAGGTCACGTTCAACGGCGACGAGAAGGCGATGTTCGACAAGTCGGTCGGCGCTGTGAAGACCCTGATCGAGGCCTGCAAGGGCGTGAACCCCGCGCTCGCCTAGCGCGACCGTCATTCCGGGGCGCCGCAGGCGCGCCCGGAATCCAGGGCCGCCGAGGCGGCAGGCTGGATCGCAACCTGTGTTTCTGGATCCCGGGTTCCGCTGCGCGGCCCCGGGATGACGTCGAGGTTCTCATCCATGAACATTCACGAATACCAGGCCAAGGCGGTGCTGAAGGAGTTCGGCCTGCCCGTTTCCAAGGGCGTGGCGATCTTCAAGCCGGAGGAGGCCGAGGCGGCCGCCAAGGAACTTGGCGGCCCGGTCTGGGTGGTGAAGTCGCAGATCCACGCGGGCGGCCGCGGCAAGGGCACCTTCAAGGGCGCGCCGGCCGGGGCCAAGGGCGGCGTGCGCGTCACCAAGTCCCTCGACGAGGTCAAGCAGTTCGCCGGCGAGATGCTGGGCCAGACCCTGGTCACGATCCAGACCGGCGAGGCCGGCAAGCAGGTCAACCGCCTCTACATCGAGGAGGGCGCCCAGATCGAGGCGGAGTTCTACCTCTCGATGCTGGTGGACCGCGAGACCGGCCGCGTCGCCTACGTCGTCTCGACGGAAGGCGGCATGGACATCGAGACGGTGGCGCACGACACGCCCGAGAAGATCGTCACCTTCTCGGTCGATCCCGCCACCGGCGTGATGCCCCATCACGGCCGCCTCGTCGCCAAGACGCTCGGCCTCACGGGCGCCCAGGCCAAGGAGGCGGGCGACCTCACCACGCGGCTCTACCAGGCGTTCACCGCCAAGGACATGAGCATGCTGGAGATCAACCCGCTGGTGCTCACGGGCGACGGCCACCTCAAGTGCCTCGACGCCAAGATCTCCTTCGACTCGAACGCCCTCTACCGTCACCCCGACATCGTGGCGCTGCGCGACGAGACCGAGGAGGACGCCAAGGAGATCGAGGCCTCCAAGTACGATCTCGCCTACATCGCCCTCGACGGCACCATCGGCTGCATGGTCAACGGCGCCGGCCTCGCCATGGCGACGCTGGACATCATCAAGCTCTACGGCGAGGAGCCGGCGAACTTCCTCGACGTCGGCGGCGGCGCCAGCGAGGAGAAGGTCACGGCGGCCTTCAAGATCATCACCGCCGACCCGCAGGTGAAGGGCATCCTGGTCAACATCTTCGGCGGCATCATGAAGTGCGACGTGATCGCCAACGGCGTGATCGCGGCGGTGAAGGCGGTCGGCCTGCAGGTGCCGCTGGTGGTGCGGCTGGAAGGCACCAACGTCGAGAAGGGCAAGGAGATCATCCGGAATTCCGGCCTGAACGTGATCCCGGCCGACGACCTGGACGATGCCGCGCAGAAGATCGTCGCCGCCGTGAAGAAGGGCTGAGAGACCCCATGTCCATCCTGATCGACGCGAACACCAAGGTCCTCTGCCAGGGCTTCACCGGCAAGAACGGGACCTTCCACTCCGAGCAGGCCATCGCCTACGGCACCAAGATGGTCGGCGGCACCTCGCCGGGCAAGGGCGGCTCCAAGCACCTCAACCTGCCGGTCTTCGACACGGTGGCGGAGGCCCGCGAGGCCACGGGCGCGACGGCCTCGGTCGTCTACGTGCCGCCGCCGGGCGCGGCGGACGCGATCTGCGAGGCGATCCAGGCCGAGATCCCGCTCATCGTCTGCATCACGGAAGGCATTCCGGTGCTCGACATGGTGCGGGTCAAGCGCGCGCTGGAGGGCTCGAAGTCCCGCCTCGTCGGCCCGAACTGCCCCGGCATCGTCACCGCCGGCCAGTGCAAGATCGGCATCATGCCGGCCAACATCTTCAAGCCGGGCTCGGTGGGCATCGTCTCCCGCTCCGGCACGCTGACCTACGAGGCCGTGTTCCAGACCACGAATGCCGGCCTCGGCCAGACCACGGCGGTCGGCATCGGCGGCGACCCGGTCAAGGGCACCGAGTTCATCTCCATGCTCGAGCTGTTCCTCGCCGACGACAAGACCGAGTCGATCGTGATGATCGGCGAGATCGGCGGCTCGGCCGAGGAGGAGGCGGCGCAGTTCCTGGCCGACGAGGCCAAGCGCGGCCGCAGGAAGCCCATGGTCGGCTTCATCGCCGGCCGCACGGCGCCTCCGGGCCGCCGCATGGGCCATGCGGGCGCCATCATCTCGGGCGGCAAGGGCGGCGCGGAGGACAAGATCGCCGCCATGGAAGCGGCCGGCATCCGGGTCTCGCCCTCGCCGGCCCGCCTCGGCAGCACCCTCGTCGAGGTTCTGCGCGGCTGACACGCACGGGACGCGGGCCTCGCGTTGTACGAGGTTCAGGTCCGCGTCCCCATCTGACGAACGAGCGACGCGAGCCCGCTCGGGCCCGCGTCTTTCCCGGTACATCCGATTCCGGCCGCGATCCGCGCGGACGGGGTCGGGCAGGGGCCCTCCCCGGCGGAGGACCCCGCACAGCGGCAGGATGACCCGAACGATGGCACGCCAGGACGCGCTCGAAACCTCGTTCCTCTACGGCGGCAACGCCGCCTACATCGAGGAGCTGCAGGCGGCTTACGCCCGGGACCCGAACTCGGTCGACCCCGAGTGGCAGACGTTCTTCCGGTCCCTGAACGAGGACAAGGGTCTGGCGGAGAAGAACGCGGCCGGCGCCTCGTGGGAGCGGCCGAACTGGCCGATCCACGCCAACGGCGAGATCGTCTCGGCGCTGGACGGCAACTGGGCCACCGTCGAGAAGGCGATGGGCGACAAGATCCGCGCCAAGTCCGACACTGCCTCGGCCCCGTTCAAGGGCGCCGTCATCGCCTCGGCGCCGGGCATCTCGGTCGAGCAGGCCACGAAGGATTCGGTCCGCGCGATCATGCTGATCCGCGCCTACCGCATGCGCGGCCACCTGCACGCCAAGCTCGACCCCCTCGGCCTCGCCCCCCGCGGCGACCACGAGGAGCTGCACCCGCAGCATTACGGCTTCGAGGAGAAGGACTGGGACCGCCCGATCTTCCTCGACAACGTGCTCGGCCTCGAATTCTCGACCATCCGGGAGATCGTCGAGATCCTGGAGCGCACCTACTGCCAGACGCTCGGCGTCGAGTTCATGCACATCTCCAACCCGGAGGAGAAGGCCTGGATCCAGGAGCGCATCGAGGGCAAGGGCAAGGAGATCACCTTCACCCCCGAGGGCCGCCGCGCGATCCTCAACAAGCTGATCGAGGCCGAGGGCTTCGAGAAGTTCCTCGACCTCAAGTACACCGGCACCAAGCGCTTCGGCCTCGACGGCTCCGAGGCGATGATCCCGGCCCTCGAGCAGATCATCAAGCGCGGCGGCGCGCTGGGAGCCGAGGAGATCGTCGTGGGCATGGCCCATCGCGGCCGCCTCAACGTGCTCACCAACGTGATGGCCAAGCCCTTCCGGGCGGTGTTCAACGAGTTCAAGGGCGGCTCGGCCAACCCCGCCGAGGTCGAGGGCTCCGGCGACGTGAAGTACCATCTCGGTGCCTCGTCGGACCGCGCCTTCGACGGCAACAACGTCCACCTCTCGCTGACCGCCAACCCGTCGCATCTCGAGATCGTCGATCCGGTGGTGCTCGGCAAGGTGCGCGCCAAGCAGGACCAGCGGGCCAAGCCCACGGTGGAGCGCACCCGCGTGGTGCCGCTGCTCATCCACGGCGACGCGGCCTTCGCGGGCCAGGGCGTGGTGGCCGAATGCCTCGGCCTGTCCGGCCTGAAGGGCCACCGCACCGGCGGGTCGATCCACTTCATCATCAACAACCAGATCGGCTTCACCACCGATCCGCGTTTTTCGCGATCGTCCCCTTACCCGTCGGATGTCGCGAAGATGGTGGAGGCGCCGATCTTCCACTGCAACGGCGACGACCCGGAGGTCGTGACCTTCGCGGCCAAGATCGCGATCGAGTACCGCCAGAAGTTCGGCAAGCCCGTCGTCATCGACATGCTGTGCTACCGCCGCTTCGGCCACAACGAGGGCGACGAGCCGGCCTTCACCCAGCCGAAGATGTACCAGCGCATCCGCAAGCACCCGACCGCGCTGGAGACCTACGGCAAGAAGCTCGTGGCCGAGGGCGTCCTGAGCCAGGAGCAGCTCGACGCGCGCAAGGCCGAGTTCCGCGCCATGCTCGATGCCGAGCTGGAGGTGGCGGGCAACTACAAGGCCAACAAGGCCGACTGGCTCGACGGCCGCTGGGCCGGCTTCAAGGCTGTGCGCGAGGACGTGGACGATCCCCGCCGCGGCAAGACCGGCGTGCCGGTGGAGACCCTGCGCGAGATCGCCCAGCGCATCACCACGCCGCCGCCGGGCTTCCACCTGCACCGCACGATCCAGCGCTTCTTCGACAACCGCGCCAAGGCGGTGGACTCGGGCCAGGGCATCGACTGGGCCACCGCCGAGGCCCTGGCCTTCGGCTCGCTCCTCATCGAGGGCCACCGGGTCCGGCTCTCGGGCCAGGACGTCGAGCGCGGCACCTTCTCCCAGCGCCACGCCGTGGTGATCGACCAGGAGAACGAGCAGCGCTACACCTCGCTGAACTCGATCCGCGAGGGCCAGGCCAGCCTGGAGGTCATCAACTCGATGCTCTCCGAGGAGGCGGTGCTCGGCTTCGAGTACGGCTACTCCGCGGCCGAGCCCAACGCCCTGGTGCTGTGGGAGGCGCAGTTCGGCGACTTCGCCAACGGCGCCCAGGTGGTCATCGACCAGTTCATCTCGTCGGGCGAACGCAAGTGGCTGCGCATGTCGGGCCTGACCCTGCTGCTGCCGCACGGCTACGAGGGCCAGGGGCCGGAGCACTCCTCCGCCCGCCTGGAGCGCTTCCTGCAGATGTGCGCCGAGGACAACATGCAGGTCGCCAACTGCACGACGCCGTCGAACTACTTCCACATCCTGCGCCGCCAGCTGCACCGCGAGTTCCGCAAGCCGCTGATCCTGATGACGCCGAAGTCGCTCCTGCGCCACAAGAAGGCGGTCTCGCCGATCGAGGCGATGGCGGAGGGCTCGAGCTTCCACCGCGTGCTCTGGGACGACGCCGAGCGCGACGAGGACGGCATCAAGCTCGTCAAGGACGACAAGGTCCGGCGCGTCGTGCTCTGCTCGGGCAAGGTCTATTACGACCTCTACGAGGAGCGCGAGAAGCGCGGCGTCAACGACGTCTACCTGATGCGCGTGGAGCAGCTCTACCCGTTCCCCCTGAAGGCGCTGGCGGGCGAGATGGCGCGCTTCCGCAACGCCGAGGTGGTGTGGTGCCAGGAGGAGCCCAAGAACATGGGCTCCTGGACCTTCGTCGAGCCTTACCTCGAATGGGTGCTGGGCCAGGCCCAGTCGCCGGTCAAGCGCGCCCGCTACGTCGGCCGCCCGGCCTCCGCCTCCACGGCGGTGGGCATGCTCTCGAAGCACCAGGCCCAGCTCCAGGCCTTCCTCAACGAGGCGCTGGCGGTCTGACCGCCGGCCCTTCCCGACCCCTTTCGATCCGAGGGCGCCGCGCGAACGGCGTCCCGAACCCTCCGGACGGACACTGAACCATGGCAACCGATATCGTCGTCCCGACCCTGGGCGAATCCGTGAGCGAGGCCACCATCGGCCGCTGGTTCAAGAAGCCGGGCGACGCCGTGGCGGCCGACGAGCCCCTGGTGGAACTCGAGACCGACAAGGTCACCCTGGAGGTGAACGCCCCGGCCGCGGGTGAGCTCGGCGAGATCCTGGCCAAGGACGGCGAGACGGTGGAGCCCGGCGCGCTCCTCGGCTCCATCGTCGAGGCCGGTGGCGGCAAGGCCGCGGCGCCGAAGAAGGCCGACGCGAAGGCCGAGACCAGGACAGAGGGCAAGACCGAGGGCAAGAGCGAGGGCAAGCCGGCCGAGGCGCCGGCCCAGACCTCCTCGGCCGCCTACGGCAACCACGGCGAGGCCGTTCCCCAGGCGACCCGCGAATCCGGCGACCACGGCCCCGCGGTGGCCAAGATGGCGCGCGAGTCGGGCATCGATCCCGCGACCCTGAACGGCAGCGGCAAGGACGGCCGCGTCACCAAGGGCGACATGCTGGAGGCGACCGCCAGGGGCCCGTCCGCCCCGGCGCCCGCACCCGCACCCGCCCGGGAGGCCAAGCCGGCCGCCCCGCGCGCGCCCTCGAAGCCCGACGATGCGGCGCGCGAGGAGCGCGTGCGCATGACCAAGCTGCGCCAGACCATCGCCCGCCGTCTCAAGGACGCGCAGGACACCGCCGCGATGCTGACGACGTTCAACGACGTCGACATGTCGGCCGTGATGGCGATGCGGAGCCAGTACAAGGACATCTTCGAGAAGAAGCACGGCACCAAGCTCGGCTTCATGGGCTTCTTCACCAAGGCGGTGATCGGCGCCCTCAAGGACGTGCCGGCGGTGAATGCCGAGATCGACGGGCAGGACCTCGTCTACAAGAACTACTACCACATCGGCATCGCCGTCGGGACCGACAAGGGCCTCGTGGTGCCGGTGGTGCGCGACGCCGACGACCTCTCGATCGCCGGCATCGAGAAGAAGATCGCCGGCTTCGGCAAGAAGGCCCGCGAGGGCAAGCTCTCCATCGATGAGATGCAGGGCGGCACCTTCACCATCACCAACGGCGGCATCTACGGCTCGCTGATGTCGACGCCGATCCTCAACGCGCCGCAATCCGGCATCCTCGGCATGCACCGCATCGAGGAGCGCCCGGTGGTCCGCGCCGGCAAGATCGAGGCGCGGCCGATGATGTACCTCGCCCTGTCCTACGATCACCGCATCGTCGACGGGAAGGAGGCCGTGACCTTCCTCGTGCGCGTCAAGGAGGCGCTGGAGGATCCGGCACGCCTCGTGCTCGACCTCTAAGGCCCGGCAGCTGCCGTCCGCCCGCCGCGCCCCCGCGCGGCCGGACGCTTCCGCGCGCTTCGTCCATTGATGGTGGGGCATGACCCGCCGCCCAATCCAGCGAGTCAGATTTCCATGTCCTACGATCTCGTCGTCATCGGCACCGGCCCCGGCGGTTACGTCTGCGCCATCCGCGCCGCCCAGCTCGGCCTCAAGACCGCCGTGGTGGAGAAGCGGGCCGCCCATGGCGGCACCTGCCTCAACGTCGGCTGCATCCCCTCGAAGGCCCTGCTGCACGCCTCGGAGGCCTTCGAGGAGGCGGGCAAGCACTTCGCCGACATGGGCGTGATCGTGAACGCGCCCGAACTCGACCTCGCCAAGATGATGACCTTCAAGCAGGACGGCGTCGACGGCAACACCAAGGGCGTCGAGTACCTGCTGAAGAAGAACGGCATCGACGCCTATCGGGGCACCGCGCGGCTGGCCGGCGCGGGCCGCGTCGAGGTGCTGTCCGAGGACGGCGGCAACCAGCTCCTGGAGACGAAGAACGTCGTCATCGCCACGGGCTCGGACGTCACGAAGCTCCCGGGCGTCGCCATCGACGAGACGATCGTCGTCTCCTCCACCGGCGCCCTGGCCCTGGAGAAGGTCCCGGGCAAGCTCCTCATCATCGGCGCCGGCGTCATCGGCCTCGAACTCGGCTCGGTCTGGCGCCGCCTCGGCTCCGAGGTGACGGTGGTCGAGTACCTCGACCGGATCCTGCCGGGCATGGACGGCGAGGTCGGCAAGCAGTTCCAGCGCATCCTCGGCAAGCAGGGCATGCAGTTCAAGCTCTCGTCCAAGGTCACGGGCGTCGAGGTCAAGGACGGGGCCGCCACCGTCACGGTGGAGCCCGCCGCCGGCGGCGAGGCCGAGAAGCTGCAGGCCGACGTCGTGCTCGTGGCCATCGGCCGGGTCCCCTACACCGAGGGCCTCGGCCTGGAGACGGTGGGCGTCGGCCTCGACAACAAGGGCCGTATCCAGACGGACAGTCACTACGCCACCAACGTCACGGGCATCTACGCCATCGGCGACGTCATCGCCGGGCCGATGCTGGCCCACAAGGCGGAGGACGAGGGTGTGGCCGTGGCCGAGCTCCTGGCCGGCCAGTCGGGCCACGTGAATTACGGCGTGATCCCGAACGTGGTCTACACCTATCCGGAGGTCGCCTCGGTCGGAAAGACGGAGGAAGAGCTGAAGAAGGACGGCATCGCCTACAACAGCGGGAAATTCCCCTTTACCGCCAACGGTCGCGCCAAGGTGAACCACACCACGGACGGGTTCGTGAAGATCCTGGCCGACGCCACCACCGACCGCGTCCTCGGCGTCCACATCGTGGGAGCCGATGCCGGAAACCTGATCGCGGAGGTCGCGGTGGCGATGGAGTTCGGCGCCTCGGCCGAGGACGTGGCCCGCACCTGCCACGCCCATCCGACCCTGACGGAAGCGGTGAAGGAAGCCGCCCTCGCGGTGGGCAAGCGCGCGATCCACATCTGATCCGCAGCGCCGGACCCGAAAAGCCCGGCCGCCGCTCCCCGAGCGGCGGCCGTTTCGATTCCGTCGGGAGGGCGAGCCGCGGGGGTCGCCGCGGCTCCGAGAGCGGTCAGGGCGCCTGGCAGGCCATTACCTCGGCCGCCTGGGCTACGCTGAGGGCCCGCTCGCGAACCTGGCGGGACAGGCCCGGCCGCTCCGAGACCGCGGCGGCCTCGCGTTCGAGGGTGGCGTTGCAGGCGCAGGACCGATGTCCGGCCGCGTCGAAGCAGGCGTCGTGGCGCATGCAGGCCGCATCGAGGTCGTCGGTGGGCGCCAGCCCCTCGCCGCGCTGGCCGGCGCCGCAGTAATTGCCGTGAAACAGGGCCTTGCCCTCCAGCACCTGCGCGAGATCGGCCTTGGGCAGCGGCGCCTCGTCGGGGCGGTCGGTCGGGGTGAGGTCGTTGGCCGGGCCACCGGCCCGGTCGGCCGAGCCGCGAAGCGCCCTGGGAATGCCGGAGGCGGGCCCGGGCTGGTTCAGGGGCTCGCCCGCACGCCCGTTGGAATCCGCCAGGTCCGGCAGCGGCGGCGGCGGCCCGGGCCGCGCTTCCTCCTCCACTAGGCCGGCCGGCGCCTCGGTGGCGGTCTGGGCCTGGGCCGCCCCCGCCGTTAGCAGCAGGACGGCGATCGCCGCGGCTATGGCGCGAAACCGGTCGGTCAAGGCTCTCGTCTCCCGTCCACCGGACCCCCTCCCGCCCGGGCCGCGGCGGGGTCCCCGTTGGTCAGCAGATACGGCGAAGGTGGCAAGACCGTTCCGCCCGGCAGGATCCGGCCTCCGGCCTCGCGGAACGGGCGATCACCGGCCCGTACCCGTCGAGGAGATGGCGCGTCGGTGACACGGCGCGCGGGAGATGCGGCGGGCGGGAGATTCGGCGGGCGATTGACAGGCCGGGGCGCGTGCGACCTCTGAGAGGACCGTGAAGCGCAGGGAGAACCATCATGAAGGTCGTCGCGGATCTGTGCATCGTCCCGATGGGCGTCGGCCCCTCGGTCTCGCCCTACGTGAAGGAGATCAAGGCGATCATCGACGCCAGCCCTCTCCAGGCCGAGATGCATGCCAACGGGACCAACATCGAGGGCGAACTCGGCGACATCTGCGCGCTGATCGAGGCCTGCGAGGCCAGGCTTAGCGAGATCGGCGTCCAGCGCGTGTTCTTCACGATGGCGTTCTCGTCGCGGCGCGACAAGGCGCAGTCCATGGCGGACAAGCTGAAGGCCGTGCTCTGAGCGGCGGCGGCCGTCGGGACCGTCACGGCTTCGGCGCATCCGATTTCGGCCGGTCCAGCGTCTCGCCGGCCACGCATTCCCGCAGGTACGTGTCGCGGCCGGCGCCCGTGATGCCGTTCCTGTCCGCCTGCGCCCGGCAGACCGCCTCGCCGGGCGCCTCCGCGCGGGAGTCCGGGGGCGCCGGCTGCGCCGCGGCCGGCGTCGCCAGGCCGAGGGCCAGGAGCAGGATGTGGCAGGGCCGGGATCTCATGCTGAAGCCTTCCGTCCAATTCGCGTACCCACGGCAACGCATCCGGACGTTCTCTCGATCCGTCGACCGGGGCGGCCGAAAGTGTGTGGAATCACACGTTGGAGCGCTCGACGGATGAAGTCTTAACGGCCCCTGGCCGATTGCTGGCCGATCACCGGGACTTGCCGGCGGTCGTCGTTGGTTTCTCTCGGCGCGCGGATCACCGGATCACCGATGGATGCCAAGATCATCATGATGCAGGCACGATTGATCCGGACGCAGCGCTTTCGGTGGACGCACTCGGCCCGCTGGCTGAGCGCCATCAACCTGCTCGCGGTGGTCGGCCTCTGCCTGGTCTCGGGCTACATGCTCTGGCAAATGCGCGTCGATGCGGCCCGGCGCTCCGAGGTGACGTCGCGCAGCCTCGTGCAGGTCCTCGGGCGGGACATCGCCCGCAACATCGAGCTCTACGACCTCTCGCTGCGGGCGGTCGTCGACGGCCTGAAGCTGCCCGAACTCGCTCAGGCCGATCCCGCGCTCCGGCAGATGATCCTGTTCGACCGGGCCGCCACGGCCGAGAATTTCGGGCATACCCTGGTGTTCGACAGGACGGGCAAGCTCATCATCAGCTCGAAATCCCTCGCGCCCGAGCCGCTCAACTACGCCGACCGCGAGTATTTCCAGTACCACGTCAAACATCCCGGGAACGAGCTGCACGTCAGCCAGCCCCTGATCTCGCGCCTCACGGGCAAGCGCGTGCTGATCATCAGCCGGCGACTGTCGGACCCGGACGGCAGCTTCGCCGGGGTGGTCCTCGGCTCGATCTACCTCGACTATTTCCGCCAGCTCTTCGCCGCCGTCGGCGCGGACCATGCCGGCACCGTCACCCTCTACGGTCCGGGCGGCGCGATCATCATGCGCGAGCCCTACGACGAGAGCGTGATCGGCCGCAGCGTCTCGGCGAGCGACAGCTACCGGAAGTTCTTCGATGCCTCGGGAGACCACTTCAGCGGCCCCGCGATGGTGGGCGAGGGGACTCGCGACTTCGTCTTCACGCAGGTCGGCGACCTGCCGCTCCACCTCAGCATCGCGGTGTCGCCGGAGGAGATCTACGCCGACTGGTGGCACCGCGCCCTCGTCCTCGGCGGCGTGGTGCTCAGCCTCTGCGCCACCACCATCGTCCTCACCGGGCTGTTCCGGCGCGAACTGCAGCAGCGCAAGGCGGCCGAGCAGGCCGCCCTCGACCTCAACGTCCAGCTGGAGAAGCTGGCGACCACCGACGCCCTGACGGGCCTCGCCAACCGGCGCCGGTTCGACGACGCCCTCGGGCGCGAATGGCGCCGCGCGGTCCGCAACCGGCTACCGCTCTCGCTCCTCGTCCTCGATGCCGACTACTTCAAGGGCTTCAACGACCGCTACGGCCACCAGCAGGGCGACGAGGCCCTCCGGCTGATCGCCCGCTCCATCGACGCGAGCATCGCCAGCGCCTCCGACACCGCCTGCCGCATCGGCGGCGAGGAATTCGCCGTCATCCTCCCCGAGACCGACGCGGCGGGGGCGGAGATCGTCGCCCACCGCATCCGCGACGCCGTGGCGGGCTGGGCGCTGCCCCATGCGAGCAGCCCGCTGGGCATTCTCACCGTCAGCATCGGCGTGGCGCAGATCCCCGAGATCCGGGCGGTCGACCCGGCCGCCTTCGTCGAGGCGGCGGACCAGGCGCTGTACGCGGCCAAGGCGAACGGGCGCAACCAGGTGCAGGTGCGGCGCCGGGACAAGGCCGGCCTCCGCCTGGCGGCGGGCTGAGTCCCGGGCGCAAGACCGGCGGAGCCTATCTCGGCAGAACCGCCGGCGGCCTATCTCGGCCTGGCTGCCGGGGCGCCGAGTTCCCGGGCAATGCCCGCGAGGCCCCGGTCGTAAACGCCCTCGATATCGGCCCGGGCTTCCGCCTCGCCCATGCCGGCCGGGTCGAAGGTGGCGCTCCACACCACGGTCGCACCGGTGCCGTTCGGCCGGACCTGGAGGGTGGCGTTGTAGGCCGCCACCGGCAGGGGACCCTCGATGAAGGCGTAGCTGTAGCTCATCCCGGCCTCGTCGCGCCGGGTCTCGGCCTCGACCAGGACGCCGAGGCCTCCGGCGATGGTGAGCCGGCGCATCGGCTCGTTGTCCTCCCGGTCCGCATCGTCCCGGGTCCCGGAGGTCTCGCAGGCGACGACCTGCGGATGCCACAGGGCGATCGCGCAGAAGCCGCCGACGAGCGCCCAGACGGCGGCGGGCGGGGCCGGGATGTCGCGGCTGCGGGAGACCTCGACCGCGCCGGCCGGGCCGGCCAGGACCGTGAGGGCGATCCCGAAGATGGCCTGCCGCATGATCGTTTCCCCCGCATCCGCTCAGCGCAACCGGGCAGCGGCAGGGAAGGTTGCGCCGCGCTTCAGGGGAGGGCGCCGATGCCGCGCAGGTAGGCGGCGCTCGCCGGGTGCAGCCAGGCATGGGGCGCGGCCTCGACGAGGTTGCGCGGGTCGCTGTCGCCGCCCTGCGGGTAGTTCCGCGCCAGGTGCGCCTGGCTCCCGGCCAGCGCCGCGACGAAGCGCGTCACGGCGGCGCCGTCGATGCCCGGCCGGGCGAGGACGAAGCTCCAGGAGCCCACCGTGTCGATGGGCGTGTGCTGGCCCTTCAGGGCGTCCGCCGGCACGGTGCGGCGGCGCAGGGAGGTGCCCAGCGCCAGGATGCGCGCGATCGCGTCCGGGGCGGGCCCGAAGAAGCGGGCGCCGCCGGGCGCCTCCGCCAGCGTCCGGAAGCTCGGCCAGCCGAGGCCGGCGCCCCAGAGCGCCGCGGCGCGGCCGTCCTGGACCAGGACCGCCCCGTCGCCGGCCCGGTCGAGGAGGATCGGCTCGATGTCGCGGTCGGGGTCGATGCCCGATCCCGCCAGCACGGTCCGGCCCATGACGGTGAGGCCGGAGGCGTGGGTGCCCAGAGCGACGCGCCGGCCCCGCAGGTCCTGCACCCCGCGGATGTCGCTGGCCGCCGGGACGACGAAGAGGCCCGGCGAGGCGTTCACCGGCGCGACCACGGTGAGGCGCGGACCCGCCTCGGGTCCCGCCGCGAGGGCATCGGTGGCATAGTCGCCCTGGACGAGGGCGAGATCGACGGCGCCGCTCCGGAGGAGGCCCACATTCTCGGCCGAGCCCTTCGAGGGCCGCAGGGTGACGGACAGGGTGGCATCGACCGTGCGGAGCGCCTCCACCAGGGCCTGACCGAAGGCGGGGAACGAGCCCCCCGGCGTCGCCGTCGCCAGCACGAGGCCGTCCGGCGCGCCGGCCGATCGCGCCCGTCCGGGCCGGATCAGCGTCGCCGCCGTGGCTCCGAGGAGGAATGTGCGCCTGCGCATGGGTGCACCCGGTGTGTCAGGGGGCCGGTGTCGCCCGGGAGCGCCCCAGCCCACGAGGTGATCCGGGGGATCGGGGCCGCCATTCAAGCGGAGGCGGCCTGTGTCGCGCAAGGGCCGCGTCGCGCCGCGAGGGAGCCAAAAGCGGTCTCGGAGGCTTGATCCTGCGAGGCGTGGCCGCGCGGGCTGCGCGCAACGTGCAAGCTGAAGTGATCGTCATGCGGACTCGATCGAAACTCGGCCTCGCGGCCCTGGCCGTCTTCCTCCTCGGCGGCGCGGCCTTCGTGCGCTTCATCGTCTATCCCGAGCAGGCCACCCTCGAGGCCTCGGCCGGCCAGGGCGCGAGCCCGACGCTGCCGGCTCCCAACCCGACCCTGATGCCCACCGTGAACATCGCCCGCGTCGCCCGCTGGGAGAACGGCGCCAAGCCCCAGGCCGCGGCCGGGCTGCAGGTGGCGGCCTATGCCGAGGGCTTCGATCATCCGCGCTGGATGTATCTCCTGCCCAACGGCGACGTGCTGGTGGCGGAGGCCAACAAGCCGCAGACCGACGACCCCTCGACCGGCGTCGCCGACTGGGTCGCCGACAAGGTCAAGAGCATGGCAGGCGCCGGCGTGAAGAGCCCCGACCGCATCGTCCTCCTGCGCGACGCGAACGGCGACGGCGTCGCCGAGGAGCGCCACGTGCTCCTGAAGGACCTGCACTCGCCCTTCGGCATGGCGCTGGTCGGCTCCGACCTCTACGTCGCCAATGCGGATTCGCTGGTGAAGGTGCCCTACCAGGCGGGCCAGACCGAGATCACCGCGACACCCGAGAAGGTCGTCGACCTGCCCTCCGGCATCAACCACCACTGGACCAAGAACGTCATCGCCAGCCCCGACGGGCAGACGCTCTACGTGACCGTCGGCTCGAACAGCAATGTCGGCGAGAACGGCCTCGACAAGGAGACCGGCCGCGCGGCGATCTGGGAATACACGATCTCGAACAAGCAGATGCGCGAATACGCCACCGGCCTGCGCAACCCCAACGGCCTCGGCTTCGAGCCGGTGACGGGCAAGCTCTGGACGGCGGTGAACGAGCGCGACGAGATCGGCAGCGACCTCGTACCGGACTACATCACCTCGGTGCAGGAGGGCGGCTTCTACGGCTGGCCCTTCAGCTACTGGGGCAAGAACGTGGACGAGCGCGTGCAGCCGCAGAAGCCCGACCTCGTCGCCAAGGCCATCGCCCCGGACTACGCGGTCGGCACCCACACCGCCTCCCTCGGCATCGCGTTCTCGCAGGCGAGCAGCCTGCCGGAGGCCTGGAAGAGCGGCCTGTTCGTCGCCCAGCACGGTTCGTGGAACCGCCGGCCGAAGAGCGGCTACAAGGTGATCTACGTGCCCTTCAAGGACGGCAAGCCCACCGGGCAGCCGGTCGACGCGCTGACCGGCTTCCTCAACGCCGACGAGAAGGCCCAGGGGCGCCCCGTCGGCGTGATCCTCGACAGGACCGGCGCGCTGCTGGTCTCGGACGATGTCGGTAAGACGATCTGGCGGGTGAGCGCCACCAGCCGGACCCAGTAGCGGCCGCCGAGCCGATCCAGGGGCCGGGCCGCGAGGGCCGGCCCGGATGCGCGACGTCCCCCGACAGCAGCGGAAGCCCCATGACAGAGACCAAGACCGACCCCTCGCGGCGCGCCCTCGTGGGCGGCCTCTCCGCCGGCATGGCGGCGGCGCTGGGGAGCGCGGCCGGCGCGCAGGAGCGGGTGGCGCAGACCGACCCCGCCCCGAACCCGCCGCGCAGCTATCCGAAGCCCCCGTTCGAGAGGCAACAGCAGGACTGGCCCGGCCTGGCGAGCCGGATGGTGCCCCGTCCGGATCACGGCGAGACCAGCTACAAGGGGTCCGGTCGCCTCGCCGGCCGCAAGGCGCTGATCACCGGCGGCGATTCGGGCATCGGCCGCGCCGCGGCCATCGCGTATGCCCGCGAGGGCGCCGATGTCGCCATCAACTATCTGCCGGCCGAGGAGCCGGACGCGGCCGAGGTGGTGGCACTCATCCGCCGGGCCGGGCGCAGGGCGGTGGCGCTGCCGGGCGACATCCGCGAAGAGGCCTTCTGCCAGCGCCTGGTGGCGGACGCGGCGCGCGAACTCGGCGGCCTCGACATCCTCGTCAACAACGCGGTCTACCAGAAGTCCCAGGTCTCGATCCTCGACATCACCACCGAGCAGTTCGACCAGACCTTCCGGACCAACGTGTACGCGATGTTCTGGATCACCAAGGCCGCCCTCGCCCATCTCGGACCCGGCGGGGCGATCGTCAACACCGCATCCGTCAACGCCTACGACCCCTCCGAGAACCTGCTCGACTACGCCTCGACCAAGGCGGTGATCGTGAATTTCTCCAAGGGGCTCGCCAAGCAGCTGGCGGAGAGCGGCATCCGGGTGAACGCGGTGGCGCCGGGCCCGTTCTGGACGCCGCTGCAGGTCTGCGGCGGGCAGCCGCCGGAGAAGCTGCCGACCTTCGGCAAAGACACGCCGATGGGCCGCCCGGGCCAGCCGGCCGAACTCGCCGGTCTCTACGTCCTGCTCGCCTCCAACGAGGCGAGTTACGCGACCGGCCAGGTCTTCGGCGCCACCGGGGGGCGCGGGGGTCCCTGAGACGAGGGGCGCCCGCGGGTCCGGGCGCATCCGGAAACGGCCCGGCCGGGTCGCCCCGGCACTCGACCTCGCCCGCATCCCGGCCCGGCCGGGGCCGGGATGCATCCCGGAGGCTTCAGGCTCCGACCGCTCCGTTGTGGAGCGCCCGAACGTCGGCGTAGCTCATGGTCTCGCGGCTCCAGGTCGGTCCGTCGCAATCGTGGAGCCGCTTGGCCAGCGGCTTGTGCTTGTCGCCCTGGTAGAACCCGAGGATGACGGTCTGGCCGTCGGAATCGTCTCGTTCGATCCGGTAGGGCGGCTGGGCCGGCGGCCCGACCCGGCTGAGGCGGACGCGCAGGGTCGGGTTTCCGGCCTGGTCCGGGACCATGTTGAGATAGACGCCCTTCAGATACGCGAGGCGGTCCGCCGCCCGTCCGGTGAGGTCCGCGATCGAGACGTTCTCGGCGAGCATGTCGGCTGTGGTCATGGTGTCTCTGCTTTCGGGTCGGTTCGGAGCGCCGCCCCCGGAACGGGCCGGGGCGGCGGGCGGTGTGTCAGGCGCTGGGCGCGGCTTCCTCGGTCGTGACCAGGAACTTCGTCAGGGTGTTCGCCCCGAAGGTGAGGGTGAGCGGCACGTCGGCCGCGTCCCGACCGTAGGCGATCAGGATACGGCCGATCCGGGACGCGTTGTTGCGCGGATCGAAGGTGTGCCAGCGGCCGTCGAGGAAGACCTGCATCCACGCGGCGAAATCGCCGGGCGCGTGGGGGAGGGGAAGGCCGATGTCGCTCACGTAGCCGTTGCAGTAGCGCGCCGGGATATTCAGGCATCGGCAGAATGCGATCGCGAGATGCGCATAGTCGCGGCACACGCCCCGCTGTTCCTCGAAGACGTCGAACGCGGTCCGCGTCGCGCGCGCGTGCTCGTAGCCGAAGGTGATGCGGTCGTGCACGTAGTCGCAGATCGCCTGGACCCGGCTCCAGCCCGGGGGCCGATGCCCGAACAGGTCCCAGGCGATCTGCGAGAGCCGGTCGGTCTCGCAGTAGCGGCTGCCGAGAAGGAACAGCAGGCTGTCCGTCGGGAGCTTCGCCACCGGCGTCTCGGCGGCATCGGTCTCGGGGCGGTCGCCCTGGCCCCCGTCGCGGACGATGGTCCCGGTCTTCAGCGTGAAGGTCCCGGCCGGCGCGGTCATGCGCTGGCACCAGTTCCCGAAGCTGTCGCGATAGCCTTCCAGCGGCACGGCGGGGCTGGTGACGAGGTGGTCCGGTCGCTCCAGGTCCGGGAACCGCGAGGCATGGACGTTCAGCGTCGCGATGACCGGCGTCGGCTGAGGGAAGCTGTAGGTCATCTCGCAGCCGACGAGGATGCGCATGGTGTCTCTCCTGGAAAGGCAACGGCCGGCCGGGACGCGTGCCGTCCGGCCGTGGAATCCGGGTGGCGCGCCGCGCCGGTCCGCGGGGGCGGACGCCGCTCAGTGCAGGGTGGGCGGCGGCTCCAGGAACGCGCGCATGCCCCCGCCTTCCTCGACCGCGTCGGTGAAGGCGTCGAGCGCATCCTCGTCGGATTCGAAGGTATCGCTCCAGACCGTCGACCACCCCGTCTGGTCGATGACCTCCAGGGTCCAGGGGTCCTGGGTGCCGGCGAAGCGGTAGACGTTCACCGTGACCGTGACGCCGTCCTGGGTCGCCCGTCCGGTCAGGTCCGAGAATTCCATGTTGGGCTTCTCGTAGGCCATGCGGTGTCTCTCTCAGATGACGAGTTCACCGCAGGGATCCGGGCGTATCCCTGTCTCATGAGCCGAATATGGGAGTCCTAGCAGAGTTCACGCTGAAACGGTTCGGAAATGTTCTGGTCGAGGGCGAGACCTGCCCCGCGCCGATCTTCGCAGACGCCATCCAGATCACGATCCGCCAAGCAGACCTCCGGCGAAATCCCGGTTTCAGTGGCAGGCCTGGCGACTGCGCAACAGCAGCCGCTCGCTCCGTCCGGAGGTCTCGGTCTTCGCGAGGATATGCTTCTGGTGGCTCCGGACGGTCGCCATGGACAGGCGCATCGCCACGTCCATCCGATCGGAGCGGAGGAGCGGCCGACATCTCCGTCCGCTCGGGCGGGTCCGTCACAGACGGCGGAGGGCGGCGCACCAATCTCCGGAGGCCGGAGCGCCCCGGCGCTCGCGCGGCCGGCCCGTCGCGGATCGACGCCTCACGGGCCGGTCGCCCGCAGCCCCGGCACCGCCCCGAGGAGGTCGCGGGTGTAGGCGTGCTCCGGCGCGCGGAACAGCTCGGCGGTGGGGCGCATCTCGACGATGCTGCCCCGATGCATCACGGCGATGCGGTCGCAGATCTTGGCGGCGACGCGCAGGTCGTGGGTGATGAACAGCATCGCGAGGTTCAGGCGCCGCTTGAGGTCTTCGAGGAGGTCGAGCACCTGCGCCTGGACCGAGACGTCGAGGGCCGAGACCGCCTCGTCCGCCACGAGCACGTCGGGCTCCATGGCCAGCGCCCGGGCGATGCCGATGCGCTGGCGCTGGCCGCCGGAGAAGGCGTTGGGGTAGCGCTCGGCCGCGCTCGGGGAGAGGCCCACGAGGTCGAGGAGTTCGCGGGCGCGCGCCTTCGCCTCGCGGGCCGGCGTGCCGTGCGCGATCGGGCCGGCGGTGATGATCTGCTCGACGGTGCGGCGCGGATTCAGGGAGGCGAAGGGGTCCTGGAAGATCATCTGGATGCGCTTGCGCTCGTCGCGCAGGGCGCGGGGACCCAGCGCCGTGTAGTCGAGGCTGCCGAGGCGCACCGTGCCCCGGTCGGGCTCGATCAGCCGGATCGCGAGGCGAGCGGTGGTGGACTTGCCCGAGCCGGATTCGCCGACGAGGCCCAGGGTCTCCCCGCGCCGGACGTCGAAGGCCACCTCCTGCACCGCCGCGACCACGCGCGGCTTGCCGAACAATCCCGCGCGGCTGGTGTAGGTCTTGGTCAGGCCGATGGCCGAGAGGGCGAGGGGCTCGGCCTCGCGGGAGGCGCGCGCGGGCGGCACCAGGCTCGGCACCGCCGCCAGCAGGGCCTGGGTGTAGGGATGCTGCGGGTTCCGCAGCACCGCCCCGGCGCTGTCCTGCTCGACCAGGCGCCCGCGCTGGAGCACCGCGACCTGGTCGGCGATGTCGGCCACCACGCCGAAATCGTGGGTGATGAACAGGACGCTCATGCCGCGCCGCCGCTGCAGGTCGCGGATGAGCTTGAGGATCTGGGCCTGGGTGGTGACGTCCAGCGCCGTGGTCGGCTCGTCGGCGACGAGAATCGAGGGTTCGAGGGCGAGGGCCATGGCGATCATGGCGCGCTGGCGCTGGCCGCCGGAAAGCTGGTGCGGGTAGGCCCGCACGATCTGCACCGGGTCGGGCAGGCCGACCTCGGTGGCGAGCGCCACCGCCCGCGCCCGGCGCTCGGCAGGGGTGAGGAGGTCGTGCGCCTCGAACATCTCGGCGATCTGGTCGCCGATGCGCATGACCGGGTTGAGGGCGGTCATCGGCTCCTGGAACACCATGGCGATGCGGCGCCCGCGCAGGGCGCGCCAGCCGCGCTCGTCCAGGGTGAGGAGGTCCCGGCCCTCGAACAGGATCTCCCCGCCGACCGGCTTCAGCGCCCGGGGCAGGAGGCCGGTGAGCGCGTAGGCGCTCATCGACTTGCCCGAGCCCGATTCGCCGACGACGCAGAGGATCTTGCCCGGCATCAGGTCGAGGGAGAGGTCCTCGACGGCGTGGGGCCGGTCCGAGCCCTTCGGCAGCGCCAGGGTGAGGTTCCGGATGCGGACGACGGGCTCGCTCATGCTCAGGCTCCCTGGAGGGCTTTGCGCCGGGCCAGCACCGCCGGTCCGGTCTCGGCGAGGTCCCAGTACAGCCCCGCCATCAGCATCAGGGCCTCGCGGGAGGGCGACCCGAGCAGGTGCTCGTCGGGCCCGTGCTGGAGGCAGGCCGGGTAGGAATGGGGCACCCACAGGGTGGGCAGGCCGAGGATCTCCGAGAAGGCGTCGTTGGGCAGGGAGCCGCCGAGGTTCGGCAGCAGGGCCGGCCGCTTGCCGGTGCTCTCGGCGATGGAGGCCAGCGCCCAGTCGACCCACGGGTCATCCACGGGGAGCCGGGTGGCGCGGAAGACCTCGGTGCGGGCGGCCCGGACCTCGACCATCGGATAGCCGTGCGCGTCGAGATGGGCGCGCAGCGCCGGCAGGATGCCCTCCCAGTCGGTGCCGACCACGAAGCGCAGCTGCAGGGTCGCCTTCGCGGTGGGCGGCACGGCGTTGAGGGGGCCGTCCGGGTCGCCGGTCTTGAAGGCCAGCACCTCCAGGGTGTTCCAGGCGAAGACCCGCTCGGCGTCGGTCAGGCCGGGCTCGCCCCAATCCGCGTCGATCGCGGGCGCGGTCGGGTCGGTGCCGACGGTGATGTCGGCCAGCGCCGCGCGGACGGCGTCGGGAATCGCCGGCGGCCGCAGGGCGTCGAGGAGGATCTTGCCGCGCCCGTCGACGAGGGTGGCGATGGCGTTGGCCAGCACCGTACCGGGGTTGCGCAGGAGGCCGCCCCAATTGCCGGAATGGTGGCTGCCCACGCGCAGGTCCAGCAGCATCTCGAAGGTGTAGCCGCCGCGCGAGCCGAGGAAGACGGTCGGGCGCTCGGCGCTGACCCGCGGTCCGTCCGAGGCGATGAGGACGTCGGCCTTCAGGGCCTCGGCCTCGGCCCGGCAGACCTCGCGCAGGCCCGGCGAGCCGGATTCCTCGCCCATCTCGATCAGCAGCTTGGTGTTGAAGCCGAGTCGTCCGTCCCGGGCCGCCATGACCGCCGCCAGCGCGCCGAGGTTGAGGATGTGCTGGCCCTTGTTGTCGGCGGTGCCGCGCCCGTACCAGCGCTCACCCTCGATGGTGATGGTCCAGGGGTCCAGCCCTTTGCGCCACTGCTCGGGGTAGCCGCGCACGGTGTCGCCGTGGCCGTAGATCAGCACCGTGGGCAGGTCGGAGCCCTCGTGACGCTCGGCGATGAGGAAGGGGCCGTGCGTGCCGTCCGGGTTGTCGAGGATGCGGCTGGCGAAGCCGAGCGGCCCGATCAGGGGCACGAGGAAATCGTCGAGATAGGCCCGCAGCTTCGGCAATTGGCCGGAGGTCTGGCTCTCAGTGGGGCGGGCGACGGCGTCCTGCAGCACGGTGAGGAAATCGCCCTCGTCGTAGTGGCGCGCCGCGCGCGCGATCGCATCGTGTCGGGACATGGACTCACTCGATCTCGGTGACGGGTCGGTTCGGGGGGGCTCAGCGCCGGCCTTCGGGGGCGGTGACGTCGCGGATGCCGTCGCCGAGCAGGTTGATCGCCAGGACGAGGACCAGGAGGGCGACGCCCGGGATGGTGATGACCCAGGGCTGGAAGAACATGTACGGCTTGCCCTCGGCGATCATCAGGCCCCAGGACGGCAGGGGCGGCTGCACGCCGAGGCCCAGGAAGGACAGGGCGGCCTCGAGCAGGATGGCGTGGGCCATCTCCAGGGTCGCCACCACGATCAGCGCGTTCAGGATGTTCGGCAGCACCTCCTGGAACAGGATGCGGGCCGGGGAGAATCCGGTGGCGCGGGCCGCCGCGATGAAGTCCTGGTCGCGGATCTGGCGGGTCGCCGCGCGGGTGACCACGGCGAAGCGGTCCCAGAGCAGGAAGCCGAGCACCAGCACCACGACCTTCAGCGAGCCGCCCACCAGGGAGGCCATGGCGAGCGCCACCAGCACCACCGGCATGGCGAGCCGCGTGGTCACGACGTAGCTCACCACCGCGTCGACCTTGCCGCCGAAATAGCCGGCGCAGATGCCGAGCGTCGTGCCGATCACCCCCGAGATGGTGGCGGCCGCGATCCCGATCAGGAGGGAGATCTGGCTGCCGTAGATCAGGCGGCTGAGATAGTCGCGCCCGAGCTTGTCGGTGCCGAGCACGTGCTCCCAGCTGCCCTTCAGGTGCCAGATCGGCGGGATCAGGCGCCGGGAGACGTCCTGGGCATAGGGATCGTGGGGGGCGATCAGCGGCGCGGCGAGGGCGCAGAGCAGGATGATTCCGAGGATGCCCGCGCCGATGACGAAGCCGCCGTGGTGGAGGCCGCGCCGGAGCGCCAGGGCGGTGGGCGAGCGGGCCGCGGGCAGCGGCGCCGGGCCGTCGGCCGGGCGGGTCGCCGGCGTCTCCGGCAGGCCGGCATCGAGGGGGGATGCGGATGGCTGGAGGGTCATTGGCGCAGCCGGGGATCGAGGAAGGCGTTGAGGAGATCGGCGGCCAGCGTCAGGGCGATGTAGATCATCGCCAGGACGAGCACGATCGCCTGCACCACGGGAAAGTCGTTGCGGGCGATGGATTCCCAGGCGAGCTGGCCGAGCCCCTGGAGCGAGAACACCGCCTCGATCACGATGGAGCCGCCGAGCATGAAGCCGAACTGGACGGCGGCGAGCGCGATCACCGGGATGACGGCGTTGCGCAGGGCGTGACGGATCAGGATTTTTCGCGGTGGGAGACCTTTCGCCCGTGCCGTGCGGACGTAGTCCGAGGCCAGGACCTCGAGCATGCCGTTGCGGGTCAGCCGCATCACCGCCGGCATGGCGTAGTAGCCGAGCGCGACGGCCGGCAGCACGAAGTGCTTCCAGGTCGTGTTGCCCGAGACCGGCAGCCAGCGCAGGTTCACCGAGAAGATCATGATCAGGGTCAGGCCGAACCAGAAGCTCGGCATGGCCTGGCCCAGCACCGAGACCGACAGGGCGGCCCGGTCGATCCAGGTGCCGCGCTTGACCGCGGCGAGCACCCCGAGGGGGATCGCCACGAAGAGCGCCACGGCCAGCGCCACCACGCCGAGGAACAGGGTGATCGGCAGGCGGGCGGCGAGCAGGTCGATCACGCTCTCGCGGAAATAGAACGAATTGCCGAAATCGAGCCGGATCGCTCGGGCCGCCCAGGCGACGAACTGCGCCAGGAGGGGCTGGTTGAGCCCGTACTGGACCCGGATCGCCTCCACCTGCACGGAGGTCGCCTCCGGCCCCGCGATGGCGGCGGCGAGGTCGCCGGAGAGGTGCAGCAGCATGAAGCTCGCCACCGACACCGTCACGGCGACCGCGAGCGCCACCAGACTTCGTTGGATCATGAACCGGAGCATGGCCCGCTTTCCTCGTTCGGAGCTGTCCGTCGGCCCGCCGTCAGGGACCGGCCGTCCCGCGCGCCGTCACTTCCACTGCGCCGCGTAGAAGCGCGGCAGCTCGTCGGGCTGGGCCGTGAAGCTGAGGTCGGACGTGAAGGCGTAGTTCGTGGAATAGGAGAACAGCGGCAGGGCGTAGGCCTGGCCGGCGATGCGCTTCAGCGCCTCGGCATACTTCACCTTGCGGGCGGCCGGGTCGGTGGCGCCGTCGCCGGCCTGGAGGGCCGCGATCGTCTCCGGGTCCTTGGTCAGGTCCTCGTCGCCGCCCTTGAAGTACACGCCCGTGAAGGCCGAGACGTCGAGCACCGAGAACGAGCCCCAGGTCTGGAAGGCGATCGAGACCTTGCCGCCGCGGATCTGGTCGCGCAGGGCGGCGTAGCGCAGGTAGTTCAGCCGCGCCTTGATGCCGACCGCGCGCAGGTAGCCGATCACCGCCTCCGCGTAGTCGCGCTCGCGGTAGGCCCCGAGGTCGATCTCGAATCCGTCCGGATAGCCGGCCTCCTTCAGGAGCGCCTTGGCTTTCGCCGGGTCGTAGGGGTAGCGCGGCACGCCCTCGTCGGTGCAGCCGAACTGGTCGATGAAGCAGGCCGCGTTCATCACCCGGCTGCCGCCGCGCACGAGGTTGTCGACCATGGCCTTGCGGTCGATGGCGTAGGAGATCGCCTGGCGGACGCGCACGTCCTTGAGGGGCGAATTGGCGGCGGCCCGCCCCAGGGTGTCGAACTGCAGGAAGCCGACCCGCATGGTCTCGGCACTGAGCACGGTGACGTTCGGGGCCGCCTTGAGCTGGTCGGCCTGGTCGCTCGGCACGCGCCAGATCCAGTCGATGCCGCCGGTGACGAGCTCGGCCATGCGGCTGTCGGCGTCCGGGATGACCCGGAATTCGAGCTTGCCGATCTTCGGGGAACCGATGGGGCTGCCGGGCCAGTACTTGGCGAAGCGCTCCATCTTCACGCCGCGCCCGTTCTCCACCGCGGTGATGCGGTAGGGGCCGGTGCCGACGGGCGCCTTGGCGAAACCGTCCAGGCCGACACGTTTGAAATAGGCGGCCGGGAAGATCGGGGTCGGGCCCGCGAGATATTCGAGCGCCGCCGGGAAGGCGTTCTTCAGGTGGATGCGGACCGTGTGGGCATCGACGACCTCGGTCGATTTCATCCAGTCGACGTTCTGCTTCGTCACCGTGCGGGCTTCCGGCGTCAGCACGTAGTTGAACGTGAAGGCGACGTCCTCGGGCCCGAACGCGTCGCCGTTGTGGAAGGTCACGCCCTCGCGCAGGGTCAGTTCGAGGGTGAGGGGATCGACCCATGTCCAGGCGGTGGCCAGCATCGGCTGGTAGGCGCCGGTCTTCGGGTCGCGATAGATCAGGGTGTCCCAGACGTTGCGAGCCAGGATCACGCCCTCGCGGGCGCTGTTGTGATAGGGGCTGACGTTCTCCGGCTCCGTGTCGGAGGCGTAGACCAGGGTGTCGTCGGCCTTGCCGGCCAGGGCCGGCACGCTCGCGGCCAGCATCAGCAGGGTGAGCGCGGCGCGCGCCGCGGAGCCGTGTCTCGTCATGATCCCGCTCGCCATGATGTCGATCCCTCTCGCCCGTTCGCACGGCGGCCGGATGCCGGCCGCAGCGGCCTGCCGCTTTTTTCGCCCTGCCATGGTGTTGTGCATTTTGCATCGCAACAAGTAGAATTTCGCGATTGCTGCCGTGCCGTTTCGGCAAGGAAACAGGTCTCATGAACATCTCGGGCCTGCGCTACTTTCTCGCCGTCGCCAGGACAGGCTCGATCGCGTCCGCCTCATCGCAACTGAATGTTGCGGCCTCGGCGATCAGCCGGCAGATCTCGAATCTCGAGGCGGAGCTGGACTGCGTTCTGTTCGAGCGTCGCCCGCGCGGCATGGTGCCGAGCCCGGCCGGGGAGCTGCTGGCCGCGCATGCGCACCAGACCCTGCTGCGGGCCGAGCAGGTGGCGGCCGAGATCCAGGAGCTGCAGGGGCTGGCGCGGGGCTTCATCCGCGTCGCGACCTCGGAGGGCTTCGCCCTCGACCTCCTGCCGAACGCCATCGCGGAGTTCCACTCCGCCCATCCGGGCATCCGCTTCGAGGTGCAGATGCTGCCCCCGGCCCAGGTTACGCACGTGGTCGCGGCCGGCGACGCCGATATCGGCATCACCTTCGCCATGGCCCCGTCGAGCCTGGTCGCGGTCGTGTACGACAACGCCGTCGAGATGGTGGCCCTGAGCGCGCCCGATCATCCGCTGGCGCGCCGACCCTCGATCCAGCTCGCGGACCTCAAGGCCTATCCGATCGCGGTGCCGACCCTCGACACCACCGCCCGGCGGGTCTTCGACGCGGCCTGCCTGGCGGAGGGAATCGCCATCGAGCCGACGCTGACGGCCAACATCCTCTCCGCCCTGCTGCCCTTCGTGCGCCGCACGCGGGGGCTGGCGCTGATGTCGGCCCTCTCCGTGCAGACCCCGGTGCGTCTGGGCGAACTCGTCTGCATTCCGGTGCGCTCGCGGGCGAACCTGATGCGCGGCATCCAGGTCCAGGTCATGCGCGACCGCAGGCTGCCGCATGCCGTGCAGGCCTTCCTGCGCCAGCTCGTCGCCGCGCTGCCGCCGCCGCACGATCCGCGATAGATCTCCGCCCCGGCTTCGCCCGCGCCCGGATGCGCGGGAGGAGCCATCAAATGCGAGAGGCAGCCTCCGCCCGACCTGCTACGGATCGAAGCCCTCACCCCCGAGGGGCATCATCGACACTCACCCGCCCGGAGCGATCCGCGGCGGGTCTTTCGTTGCCCGGGACCTTTGCCGGCCACCGGCGCCCCTCAACGGCCGGTGCTGCGGATCGACAGCCTTGCACGGAGCGGGTCCCATCCGGCAGCCCCGCGCCGTCGATCCTGCCGCGAAGCGTCAACGATCCGGCATTCGGTACGGGCCAGGTGGGATCGACGGATGAGGGCGATGGCGGCGGGCGAGCCCCGTGTCGATGGAGCCCGCGCCCAGGCCGGTTCGGTTCAGAAAACGTGGTGCCGGTTGCGGGACTTGAACTCGCGACCTACCGCTTACAAGGCGGTTGCTCTACCAGCTGAGCTAAACCGGCGTGCCGTCCTGCGCTATCAGCGCCGTTGGTTCGGCGCAAGCCCGACCTCGTCAGGCGGCGAGGTCGCCGAGGCGGCGGGTCTCGGCGAAGATGCGGCCGTCCGGGAAGCGGTAGCGGACCGATTCCGTCAGGCGTCCCTGCCCCCGGATCTCGATCGCCTCCGGGCGGGTGAGGCCGTCCTGGCGGTCCAGGGCCTCGGCTCCCGTCATCGGCGCATCGCGTCCGCCGCCGAGATGGCGCCACCACTGCACCGCCTTCTCGCGGGGATATCCGGCCCGGGCGAGGCCGAGCACGATCCGGTGGTGTCGCCCGTCGCGCAGGTGGAAGGTGACCGCGAGGTCGCCGTCGGATTCCGGCTGGGCCGCGAAGGTCCAGCCGCCGACCGGCTGCCACCCGGCGGCGCCGCGGTCGGGCACCTGGCTCGACAGGATCGGATGCGCATCGTCCGCGGAGGCCGCGTGGACCGGACCGGCTTCCTCCGCCTCGGGTTCGACCCAGCAAGCCTCGCAGGTGCTCGCGTTGAGGGCGATCAGGGCACCGCAGCCGGGGCAGGCCTTGGCCCGGATCTCGCCCTCTCGGCCGCGGATCGCAGCGGCGCTGCGGGCGGTGACGATGTCGACCGGGCCATGCATGCGGACGAGGCCGGCATAATCGAGGACGAGGGCATCGGTCTTGCCCGGCGCGCGGCGCAGGGCCCGGCCGACCTGCTGCACGTAGAGGCCCGTGCTCTGGGTCGGCCGCAGCAGGGCGACGAGATCGACCTGGGGCACGTTGAACCCGGTGGCGAGGACGCCGACCGAGGTCAGGCAGCGGATCCGGCCCTCGCGGAAGTCGCGCACCATGCGGTCGCGCGCCCGCTTGGGAGTCTCGCCCGAGAGGGTCTCGCAGGTATGGCCCTCGGCCCGGATCGCGTCGCGCACCGCGGTCGCGTGGGCGACGCCGGCGCAGAAGGCGAGCCAGGCCCGGCGGCCCTGGCCGTAACCCACCATTTCCTCCACGGCCGCCCGGGTGATCCAGTCCTGGTTGACGGCGGCCTCGAGCGCGCTCGGGATGTAGTCGCCCCCGCGCCGCGGCACGCCGCTGACGTCGAGAAGCGTGGCGGTGGCCTTGGAGATGAGCGGCGCGAGGTAGCCCTGGTGGATCAGGTCGCCGACATTGGCCTCGTAGACGATGGCCTCGAAGATCCGGCCCGGACCCTCGTCGAGGCGTCCGCTGTCGAGGCGGTAGGGCGTCGCCGTGAGGCCGACGACGCGCAGGTCCGGGCGCTCGGCGCGCAGGGCGCCGAGGAAGCGGCCGTAGCGGGTCTCGGCGTCGCGCGGGATGAGGTGGGCCTCGTCCACGATGACGAGGTCGAAGCCTCCGAGTTCGGGTACGCGGTTCCAGACGGACTGGATGCCGCAGAACAGGACCTGCGCGGTCCCGTCCCGGCGGCCGAGGCCGGCGGAATAGATGCCGGCCGGCGCCGCGGGCCAGAGCGCCAGGAGTTCGCTATGGTTCTGGGCGATCAGCTCGCGGGTATGGGTGACGACCAGGATGCGGTGGGCGGGGTGGGCATCCAGGGTCTCGCGCACCAGGGCCGCGATCACCAGGGACTTGCCCGCGCCCGTCGGCAGGACGATGAGGCCGGCCCCCTCGCCCCGCGCCCAGGCGGCGTGGAGGGCATCGAGGCTGGCGCGCTGGTAGAGACGAAGGTCCATCGCTGGGGATTCGGTGCGTGTCTCGGAATTGGTCTGGGGGCGCAGGGG
>NZ_JBYSXL010000041.1:0-41886 GCF_058782155.1 Methylobacterium sp. FW306-05-D | reverse complement strand
CGTCGGCGACGCCCCGTCCCCCCCGAGCGCCGCCGACGTGGTGGCCGGGCTGGCGGCGGTGCGCCGGCAGATCGCCCAGGCGGCGGAGGATGCCGAGCGCGATCCGGCCTCGGTCGCCCTGGTGGCGGTGTCGAAGACGATCCCCGCCGCCGGCATCCTTCCGGCGCTCGAGGCCGGGCAGCGCCTGTTCGGCGAGAACTACGTGCAGGAATCGAAGGCCAAGTGGCCCGCCCTGCGGGAGCGCTTCCCGGATGTGGAGCTCCACCTCGTCGGCCCGCTGCAATCGAACAAGGCCCGGGAGGCGGTGGAGCTGTTCGACGTCATCCACGGCCTCGACCGGCTCTCCCTGGCCGCGGCCCTTGCCAAAGAGATCGAGCGGGCGGGACGGGCGCCCAAGCTCCTGATCCAGGTCAATACCGGCGACGAGCCCCAGAAGGGCGGCGTCTCGCCGTCCCAGGTCGACACCCTGCTCGCCGAATGCCGCGGGACCCACGGCCTCGCGATCCAGGGGCTGATGTGCATCCCGCCGGCGGAAGCCCCGCCCTCGCCCCACTTCGCCCTGCTGGCCCGCATCGCCGAGCGCCACGACCTGCCGATCCTGTCGATGGGCATGAGCGCGGATTACCCCGCCGCGATCCAGATGGGCGCGACCCATGTCCGGGTCGGGACGGCGATCTTCGGCGCCCGCCCCCGCAAGGGATAGGGCGCCTCCGGCTTCACACCGTCCGGACCACCCGCGCCAGGGCGCTGCGCAGGTCCGCCGCCGCCTCGGCGCCGTAGCGCGCCTCGAAGCCCGCCTGGGCCACGCGCCAGAGGGGCTCGGCCTCGGCGATGCGCCGCCGGCCCGCCTCGGTGAGATGCAGCGCCTTGGTGCGCCCGTCCGGTCCCGGCCCGACGGCGAGGAGGCCGTCGCGCTCCAGGGGCTTCAGGCCCCGGCCCATGGTGGTGCGGTCCATGGCCATGGCCTCCGCGAAGGCGTTGATCGAGATCGGGCCGAGCCGCCGCAGCCCCACCAGCATCGCGTATTGCGAGGTGCGCAGGCCCGCCGGCGCCAGGTGCCGGTCGTAGAACTGCGTCACCTGCCGGGCGCCCTGGCGGATCGCGGTGCAGTGGCAGAGGGGGGCGGGGCTCGCGGGCTCGGCCATCGGGGGTCCTGAAACGTCACCCTTGTCTAAAGCGTGCATATGCGCTTATGCAAGCGGGGCGCCCGCCCCGGCGGCGCTCCGGAGACGTGCCATGGCCGCCGATCCCACCCTGCGCCTGTCCGACGCCGTCGCGCGCGGCCTCGCCCGCCGCGGCGTGCATTACGGCTGGGCGGTCGCCGGCGTGACCTTCCTGACCATGCTGGTGACGGCGGGCGCGGTCGGGGCGCCCGGGGTCCTGATCCTGCCGCTCCAGAAAGAGTTCGGCTGGGACACGGCGACGATCGGCTCGGCGCTGGCCGTGCGCCTCGTCCTGTTCGGCCTGATGGGCCCCTTCGCCGCCGCCCTGATGAACCGTTACGGCCCGCGCCGGATCGTGCTCCTGGCCCTGGCGCTGATCGCCGGCGGCCTGCTGGCCTCCCTCGGCATGAGCCAAGTCTGGCAGCTCGTCCTGCTCTGGGGCGTGGTGGTGGGCATCGGCACGGGGCTCACCGCCCTGGTGCTCGGCGCCACGGTGGCGACGCGCTGGTTCTCGCGCTCGCGCGGCCTCGTGGTCGGCCTCCTCACCGCCAGTTCCGCCACCGGCCAGCTCGTCGTGCTGCCCCTGCTGGCCGCCCTCACGGAGGCGCTCGGCTGGCGCGCCGCCCTCCTGGTGATCTGCGCCCTGCTCCTGGCGGCGGGCCTCGGCGTCCTCGCCCTGATGCGCGACCGGCCGGAGGATCTCGGGCTCGCGCCCTACGGCGAGACGCGCCCCGTCGCGGCGCCGGCAGCCCCGGGCCCGAGCGCCGGCGGCGCCCTCGCAGCCCTGCGCGAGGCGGCCCGCACCCGCGTGTTCTGGGTGCTGTTCGCCACGTTCTTCATCTGCGGGGCCAGCACCAACGGGCTGATCCAGACCCACTTCATCCCCCTCTGCGCCGATTTCGGCATCGGGCCGGTGCAGGGCGCCAGCGTGCTGGCGGCGATGGGCGTGTTCGACTTCGTCGGCACGGTGGCCTCGGGCTGGCTCTCCGACCGCTACGACAACCGCTGGCTCCTGTTCTGGTACTACGGCCTGCGCGGCCTCTCGCTGATGTTCCTGCCCTTCTCGGACTTCTCCTTCGTGGGCCTGTCGCTGTTCGCGGTGTTCTACGGCCTCGACTGGATCGCCACGGTGCCGCCCACCGTGCGGCTGACCGCGGCGCGGTTCGGGCGCGAGCGCGCCAACCTCGTCTTCGGCTGGGTCTTCGCCGGCCACCAGCTCGGCGCGGCGACGATCGCCTACGGCGCCGGCCTCTCGCGCACGGAGCTGGCGAGCTACCTGCCGGCCTTCTTCGCCGCCGGGGCGCTCTGCCTCGCCGCCGCCCTGCTGGTCCTCACCCTCGGCCGCCCGGCGCCGCGGGGTGTCCCGGCGGCCACACCGGCCCGGGCCTGAGCGCCCCGGGGGCCGGAGCCCGCGCGCTCTGGTCCGGATGATGCTTGGGGGCGGGCGACGCTGTTCCGCCCAGGCTTGGCTGGGCGCCGGGTTCATTCCGTCGAGGTTGCATGTCGCATCGACCGCAGGCCGTCGGTCCGCCCCGTCCGGGCGGGGCGACGGCCTTTGCGCGGTGTAAACCCGGATCTGCCCGGAAAAGCAGCAAATCTTTGGAAATGTCAGTGTGGGACCGGGGCGCGACCCTCAAGGCCCTGGACCTTCCGCTCAAGGTCTCGGCACTGTCCGACACAGCACCGCCACATTCACGGGCGTTCGCCCGCCTTCTTGCCACGGGCGCTCGCCCGGATGCCCGACCACAGGGGACGACGACGCGATGAACTACAACTGGAACTGGGGCATCTTCTTCGAACAATCCCCGGAAGGCACCGGCACCTACGCCGACATGCTGCTCTCGGGCCTGACGTGGACGGTGGTGACGGCCCTCTGCGCCTGGGTGATCGCCTTCTTCCTCGGCTCCCTCATCGGCGTCATGCGCACCCTGCCCTCGAAGACCGCCAACGCCGTCGGCACGGTCTATGTCGAGCTGTTCCGCAACATCCCGCTCCTGGTGCAGATGTTCCTCTGGTACTTCGTCCTGCCGGAGGTGCTGCCCGGTTCCTGGGGCAACTGGGTCAAGCAGCTGCCGAACGCGCCGTTCTACACGGCCGTGGTCTGCCTGGGCTTCTTCACCGCCTCCCGCGTCGCCGAGCAGGTGCGCGCCGGCATCCAGGCCCTGCCCCGCGGGCAGAAGATGGCCGGCACCGCCATGGGCCTGACCGTCTACCAGACCTACCGCTACGTGCTGCTGCCCAGCGCCTACCGGATGATCCTGCCGCCGCTGACCTCGGAATTCCTGAACAACCTCAAGAACACCTCCGTGGCCCTGACCATCGGCCTGCTCGAGCTCACCGCCCGGGCCCGCGCCATGCAGGAATTCTCGTTCCAGGTGTTCGAGGCCTTCACCGCCGCCACCATCCTCTACGTCCTGATCAACGTCGTGGTGATCTTCACCTCCGGCTGGATCGAGCGCCGCGTCGCCGTCCCGGGCCATCGCTGAGGGATCGTCCTCAGCCCCCTCATCCTCAAGGATCGCCGCGATGCTCGCGAATTTCGACTTCTCCGTCATCACCTCCGCGCTGCCGTACCTGTTCCTCGACGGCATGCGCTTCACCCTGACGCTCACGGCCCTCGCCGCCCTCGGGGGCATCGTGCTCGGCACGCTCATCGCGATGATGCGGCTCTCCAGCATCCCGGTGATCCCGCAGGTGGCCAAGGGCTACGTCAACCTGATGCGGTCGCTGCCCCTCGTGCTGGTGATCTTCTGGTTCTACTTCCTGGTGCCCTATCTCGGGCAGTGGGTGACCGGGGCCGACCGGCCGATGACGGTGGGCGCCTTCACCTCGTCGCTGGTGACCTTCACGCTGTTCGAGGCGGCCTACTTCTCCGAGATCATGCGCGCCGGCATCCAGTCGATCCCCAAGGGGCAGGCCGCCGCGGCCTCGGCGCTGGGCCTGACCTACTTCGCCGCGATGCGGAGCGTGATCCTGCCCCAGGTCTTCCGCAACATGACGCCGATCCTGCTGACCCAGACCATCGTCCTCTTCCAGGACACCTCGCTGGTCTACGTCCTCTCGATCACCGACTTCCTCGGCGCGGCCTCGAAGATCGCCCAGCGCGACGGGCGCCTCGTCGAAATGTATCTCTTCGCCGCCGTGGTCTACTTCGCGGTCTGCTTCGTGGCCTCGATGGCGGTGCGCCATCTCCAGAGGAAGATTGCCATCATCCGCTGACGCCGGACGCTCCCCGCCGGATCGTCACCCTCGCATTCCGAGCCCTGAGGTTTTTTCCATGCGCACCCCGCTCAACACGTCGCAGGCCCCCGAGACTACCGGCCCGATGATCACCATGAAGTCCGTCAGCAAATGGTACGGCGACTTCCAGGTCCTCACCGACTGCACCACCGCCGTGAACAAGGGCGAGGTCGTCGTGGTCTGCGGTCCCTCGGGCTCGGGCAAGTCGACCCTGATCAAGTGCGTCAACGCCCTCGAGCCCTTCCAGAAGGGCGAGATCGTCGTCGACGGCACGCCCGTGCACGACAAGAAGACCAACCTGCCCAAGCTGCGCGCCCGGGTCGGCATGGTGTTCCAGCACTTCGAGCTGTTCCCGCATCTCTCGATCACCGACAACCTGACCCTGGCCCAGATCAAGGTGCTCAAGCGCGACCCGGGCGTCGCCCTCGACACCGGCCTCAAGCTGCTCGACCGGGTCGGCCTCTCGGCCCATGCCAAGAAGTTTCCCGGCCAGCTCTCCGGCGGCCAGCAGCAGCGCGTGGCCATCGCCCGGGCGCTGGCCATGAACCCGGTGGTGATGCTGTTCGACGAGCCGACCTCGGCCCTCGATCCCGAGATGGTCGGCGAGGTGCTCGACGTCATGGTGCAGCTCGCCCGCGAGGGCATGACCATGATGTGCGTGACCCACGAGATGGGCTTCGCCCGCAAGGTCGCCAACCGGGTGATCTTCATGGACAAGGGCGAGATCGTCGAGGACGCCACCAAGGACGACTTCTTCGGCAATGCCCGCTCGGAGCGGGCGCAGAACTTCCTGTCCAAGATCCTGGTGCACTGAGGGCCGGCACCGGTTTCGGCGCCCCGTCGTCCTTCCGAGGGAGGACGGCGGCACCGAAGCGGGGCCGTTTCCCGCTTCGGTCGTCTCCCCATCCCTGAGGAAATCCCGCGGCGAGGTCGACCCTGAACGAGCCCGAGCCAAGGTCTCACAACGTTCGGAGCGTCCTCGACCTCGCCGTCGCGATGATCCTCCTCGTGTTCATTTTCCCCGTGGCGCGCCGAACGGCGCGGGACCCGGGCGGCTCCCGTCGCGCAGCTTTGCGCGCGGGCTGCGCCGAAATCGCCTCCCTGCTGCGAGACCGCGCCTCCGGGGTGCCGTCCCGGCCGTCCCGTCATCCACGCCCCATGATCCTCGCCCCATGATCCTGGCCATCGGCTTCAGGGTCGGGTTTGCCCTGTTGGTGGCCAGCCGTGTCGCCTGGACCCACGCGACGTCTCTCGGAACAGCCGCGACGGTGCTGGGGGTCGTCTTGGCGGGGATCTGCATGGGCTGGATCATCCGGACCCAGCGCTGACCGGCGCAGCGGCCTACCCGAGGCCGCGCCGGACCCGACAACGCCGTCGGCACGGGTCTGGAAAGCCAGACAAAAAAATTGAAATCCGTAACAAATTTCGCAGACCAAAAACTTTCCGCTCTGCCGAAGCCATTGCCACATAAGACGAAAAGCGCTTGGTTGGCCGTGGCACGAACGCTGCTGACGGTGGCGAGCCAAAGAGCGGTCCGCGAGAGCCGCGAAAGAATTCCAGGAGGATGCCATGGAGCGTAGCCGCGACCTCGATCCCGTCGAGACGCAGGAATGGCTCGATTCGCTGGACGGCGTCCTCGACGTCGACGGGCCGGACCGGGCGCATTTCCTCATCGAGCAGGTCATCGACGGGGCCCGCAAGAAGGGCGCTCCGGTGCCCTATTCCGCCAACACCGCCTACCTGAACACGATCCTGCCCGAGAAGCAGGACCCGCATCCCGGCGACCGGGCCATCGAGCACCGCATCCGCTCGGCCATCCGCTGGAACGCCATCGCGATCATCCTGCGGGCGAACAAGGACTCGTCCGAGCTCGGCGGCCACATCGCCAGCTTCCAGTCCGCCGCGACCCTCTACGACACCGGCTTCATGCATTTCTGGCGGGCGGCCGACGCCAGCCACGGCGGCGACCTGATCTACGTGCAGGGCCATTCCTCGCCCGGCGTCTATGCCCGCGCCTTCCTGGAAGGCCGCCTGACCGAGGAGCAGCTCCTCGGCTTCCGGCAGGAGGTCGGCGGCAAGGGCCTGTCGTCCTATCCGCATCCCTGGCTGATGCCGGATTTCTGGCAGTTCCCCACCGTCTCCATGGGCCTCGGCCCCCTGATGGCGATCTACCAGGCGCGCTTCCTGCGCTACCTACACCACCGCAACCTCGCGCAGACGGACGGCCGCAAGGTCTGGGCCTTCATGGGCGACGGCGAGATGGACGAGCCCGAAAGCCTGGGTGCGATCGCGCTCGCGGCGCGTGAAAAGCTCGACAACCTCGTCTTCGTCATCAACTGCAACCTGCAGCGCCTCGACGGGCCGGTGCGCGGCAACGGCAAGATCGTCCAGGAGCTCGAGGCCGATTTCCGGGGTGCCGGCTGGAACGTCATCAAGGTGCTGTGGGGCTCGGGCTGGGACGCCCTGATCCAGAAGGATCACACCGGCATGCTGGCGCGCCTGATGGAGGAATGCGTCGACGGCGAGTACCAGGACTTCAAGTCGAAGAACGGCGCCTACATCCGCGAGCACTTCTTCGGGCGCTACCCCGAGACCGCGGCGCTGGTCGCCGACATGAGCGACGACGACATCTGGCGCCTGACCCGCGGCGGCCACGATCCGCGCAAGGTCTTCGCCGCCTACAGCGCCGCCTCCAAGCACAAGGGCCAGCCGACCCTCATCCTCGCCAAGACCGTCAAGGGCTACGGCATGGGCGAGTCCGGCGAGGGCCAGAACATCACCCACCAGCAGAAGAAGATGGGCGAGGCGGTCCTGCGCCAGTTCCGCGACCGCTTCCAGATCGACCTGACCGACGACCAGCTGAAGGAGATCCCCTTCATCAAGTTCCCCGAGGGCAGCCCCGAGCACCGCTACCTGATGGCGCGGCGGGAAGCGCTCGGCGGTCCGCTCCCGGCCCGGCGGCGCACATCGCAGGCCCTGGAGATCCCGCCGCTCTCGGCCTTCTCGGCCCAGCTCAAGGAGACCGCGGGCCGCGAGATCTCCACCACCATGGCCTTCGTGCGCATCCTCAACACGCTGCTGCGCGACAAGAACATCGGCAACCGCATCGTGCCGATCGTGCCCGACGAGAGCCGCACCTTCGGCATGGAGGGCATGTTCCGCCAGTTCGGCATCTTCTCCCAGGTCGGCCAGCTCTACCGGCCGGAGGATGCCAACCAGCTCATGTACTACAAGGAGGACAAGAACGGTCAGATGCTCCAGGAGGGCATCAACGAGCCGGGCGCGATGTCGTCCTGGATCGCGGCCGCGACCTCCTACTCGCATTCCGACGCGCCGACGATTCCGTTCTACGTCTACTACTCGATGTTCGGCTTCCAGCGGGTCGGCGACCTCGCCTGGGCGGCGGGCGACATGCGGGCCCGCGGCTTCCTCATCGGCGGCACGGCGGGGCGCACGACCCTGAACGGCGAGGGCCTGCAGCACGAGGACGGCCACAGCCACCTGATCTCGTCCACCATCCCGAACTGCGTCTCCTACGACCCGACCTTCTCGTATGAAGTGGCGGTGATCGTGCAGGACGGCCTGCGCCGGATGTATGCCGAGCAGGAGGACGTGTTCTACTACATCACCGTGATGAATGAGAACTACGAGCACCCCGGCATGCCGGAGGGCGCGGAGGCCGACATCATCAAGGGCATGTACCTCTCCCGGGAGGGGCCCAAGGAGACGAAGCAGGGGCACCGGGTCCAGCTCCTGGGCTCGGGCACCATCCTGCGGGAGGTGATCGCGGCGGCCGAGCTGCTGGAGCGGGATTTCGGGATCGGCGCCGACATCTGGAGCTGCCCGAGCTTCACCGAGCTGCGCCGCGACGCGATGGCGGCGGAGCGCTGGAACCTCCTGCACCCGCTCGAGGGCAAGCGCCTCTCCCATGTCGAGACCTGCCTGACCGGCCGCACCGGCCCGGTGATCGCGGCCACCGACTACATGCGCCTGTTCGCCGACCAGATCCGCACCTGGGTGCCCGGACGCTACCGGGTGCTCGGCACCGACGGCTTCGGCCGCTCCGACTACCGGGCCCGCCTGCGCGACTTCTTCGAGGTCAACCGGCACTGGGTCGTGGTGGCGGCCCTGCACAGCCTCGCCGAGGAGGGCGTGATCCCGGCCCAGACCGTGGCCGACGCCCTCGCGAAGTACGGCATCGACACGGACCGGCCGGCACCCTGGACCGTCTGATCCGACTTGGCACCGACCGCCCGAGCGCGGCCGGCGCCCCGATCCTTTCCGCCATCATCGACGACAAGCGACCGCACGAGGGGGCCCGCGAGAGGCCTCGACTCAGAGCCAGGGAGAACGCGCAGTGGGCATCGAGATACAGATTCCGGACATCGGCGACTTCAAGGACATCCCGATCATCGAGATCCACGTGAAGGAGGGCGACACGATCGGGCCCGACGACCCGCTGGTCTCGCTGGAATCCGACAAGGCGACCATGGACGTGCCCTCGCCGAGCGCCGGCGTGGTCGAGAGGATCCTGGTCAAGCTGGGCGACAAGGTCAGCGAGGGCTCGCCGCTCCTGGTCTTCAAGGGCGAGGCGTCCCAGGGTGACGGGAAGGGCGCCGAGACGGCCGCCGACGCGCCCGCCGGCGCCGACAGCGCCGCGCTGCTGGCCAAGCAGGAGCCGGCCCCGAGTTCCCCATCGGCCCCGAGCGCCGCCCCGGCCGCCGGTGCGTCCGCTCCGTCGGCCGCGCCCGCCGGCACCCTGCCCGACTTCTCCCAGGTCCATGCCAGCCCCGGCGTGCGGCGGCTGGCCCGCGAGCTCGGCCTCGACCTCACCGCCGTGAAGGGCACCGGCGAGAAGGGCCGGATCACCAAGGAGGACGTGAAGGGTCACCTCACCCGCTCGGCCGCCCCCGCGCCGGCGGCCTCCGGCACGGCCGCCTTCTCCGGCGGCGGCATGGGCATCCCGGAGATCCCGGCCGTCGACTTCTCGAAATTCGGCCCGGTCGAGACGCAGCCCCTGTCGCGGATCAAGAAGATCTCCGGCGCGCACCTGCACCGGTCCTGGCTCAACGTGCCGCTCGTCACCCACCAGGACGAGTCGGACATCACCGAGACCGAGGCCTACCGCAAGGAGCTCGACAACGCCGGCAAGGAGCTCAAGGACAAGGGCTACCGCGTCACCCTGCTGGCCTTCCTGATCAAGGCCGCGGTCTCTGCCTTACGCAAGCACCCCGAGTTCAACGCCTCGCTGTCGCCTGAGAAGGACGCGCTGATCCTCAAGCGCTACTACAACATCGGCGTCGCGGTCGACACGCCGGACGGCCTCGTGGTCCCGGTGATCAAGGATGCCGACCGCAAGGGGATCATCGAGATCAGCCGCGACCTCGGGGCGATCTCGGCCAAGGCCCGCGACGGCAAGCTCTCGGCCGCCGACATGCAGGGCGCCACCTTCTCGATCTCGAGTCTGGGCGGCATCGGCGGCACCGCCTTCACGCCGCTGGTCAACGCGCCGGAAGTCGCCATCCTCGGCGTCGCCCGCTCCAAGATGAGCCCGGTCTGGAACGGCACGGAGTTCAAGCCGCGCCTGATCGTGCCGCTCTCCCTCTCCTACGACCACCGCGTCATCGACGGCGCGCTCGCCGCGCGCTTCGCCCGCCACCTCGCCCACGTCCTGGAGGACGTCCGCCGCCTCGTCGTCTGACGAAGCCCGGCCCACGCGACCCAACGAGTGAGGTGAAGCGATGAGCAGCAACGACGTCCACCTGCCGGATATCGGCGACTTCAAGAACGTGCCCGTGATCGAGGTCAGCGTCAGCCCCGGCGACGTGATCTCGGCCGACGACGTGATCATCGTGCTGGAATCGGACAAGGCCACCATGGACATCCCGTCCCCGGTGGCCGGTACGGTGGCCGAGGTGCGGATCAAGCCGGGCGACACCGTGAGCCAGGGCGACCTGATCCTGGTGATGGCCGAGGCGGCCGGCGCCGGCGCGGCCAAGCCCGCCGTGACCGACACCACCAAGGCGGGCGCGCCCGCGAACGGCGCGGGCATCCCGGGCCACGCCCCGGGCGAGGGCCAGGCCGGCTACGGCTCCTCGGCCACCGCCACTGGCGGGGCCGCGCCTGCGCCGGCCCCGAAGGGCGCGGCCCCCGTCTCCGGCGAGGCGATGCGGGCCCAGGTCCTCGTCATCGGCGCGGGTCCGGGCGGCTACACCGCCGCCTTCCGGGCGGCCGATCTCGGCCAGTCGGTGGTGCTCGTCGAGCGCTGGCCGTCGCTCGGCGGCGTCTGCCTCAACGTCGGCTGCATCCCCTCCAAGGCCCTGCTGCACGCCGCCAAGGTCATCGACGAGAGCCATGCCATGGCGGCGCACGGCATCTCGTTCACGGCGCCGCAGATCGACATCGACAAGCTGCGGGCGTGGAAGGACGGGGTGGTCAAGCGCCTCACCGGCGGCCTCTCGGGTCTCGCCAAGCAGCGCAAGGTCACGGTGGTGACGGGCGAGGCCCGCTTCGTCTCGCCCCACCAGGTCGCGGTCGCGCACGAGGGCCAGACCCGGATCATCGGCTTCGACCACGCCATCATCGCGGCCGGCTCCGAGCCCGTGCAGATGCCCTTCATCCCGCACGACGACCCGCGGGTCATCGACTCGACCGGCGCGCTGGAACTCGACGGCGTGCCGGCCCGCCTCCTCGTCATCGGCGGCGGCATCATCGGGCTGGAGATGGCCACCGTCTACCATGCGCTCGGCTCGAAGGTGACCATCGTCGAGCTGATGGACCAGATCATCCCCGGCGCGGACAAGGACATGGTCACGCCGCTGATGAAGCGGATCTCGAAGCAGTACGAGGCGATCCACCTCAAGGCCAAGGTCACGGCCGTCGAGGCGACGCCGGCGGGGCTGAAGGTCTCCTTCGAGGGCGGCACCGCGCCGGCCAGCGACACCTTCGACAAGGTGCTGGTCTCGGTGGGGCGGCGCCCGAACGGCCAGCGCATCGGCGCGGAGGCGGCGGGCGTGGCCGTCGACGCGCGCGGCTTCATCGCCGTGGACCGGCAGATGCGCACCAACGTGCCCCACATCTTCGCCATCGGCGACGTGGTCGGCCAGCCGATGCTCGCCCACAAGGCGACGCACGAGGGCAAGGTCGCGGCCGAGGTGGCCGCCGGCAAGCCCAGCGCCTTCGACGCCAAGGTCATCCCCTCGGTGGCCTATACCGACCCGGAGGTGGCCTGGGTCGGCCTGACCGAGAACGAGGCCAAGGCGAAGGGGATCAAGGTCGGCAAGGGCGTCTTCCCCTGGGCGGCCTCCGGGCGCTCCCTGGCGCTGGGACGCGAGGAGGGCCTGACCAAGGTCCTGTTCGACCCCGAGACCGACCGCATCCTCGGCTGTGGCATCGTCGGCCCGTCCGCCGGCGACCTCATCGCGGAGGCCGCGCTCGCCATCGAGATGGGGGCGGATGCCGAGGATATCGGCCTGACCATCCACCCGCACCCGACCCTGTCGGAGACGATCGGCTTGGCGGCGGAGGCCTTCGAGGGCACCATCACCGACCTCTACATGCCCCGGAAGGACGGGCCCAAGAAGGCCGGCCACTGAGGCCGGTCACCGAGGCCGGTCGCGGGGCCCGGGCCCCTCGGGGGCGGACGGGCGGGACCGGCCGCCGCATCGGGAAGACAGGATCGCGCCGGGGCCGGCGCGATCCTCGCGGAGCCCCGTCGGGCTCCGGCTTCGGGAGACGCACGGATGCCATCGAACCCACCCGATTCCGATCTCGCTGCGGACCGGGCGCTCCGGCGCGCCGAGGCCGCCCGCGATGCCGTTGCGGAGGCCCTGGACGACCATCTCGAGCGCCTCGCCGCCCTCGGCCGGACGGCCGGCGGCGACCTCGACGCGGACCTGCAGGCCGCCGGTCGGCTGGTGGCCCGCACCACCCAGCGCCAGCTCGCCGCCAACCTCACCCTGGTGCAGGCCATGATGGCGGCCCGCACCCTGCCGGCCCTGCTGCAGGTGCAGCAGGATTTCCTGCGCCGGCAAATGGACTGGGCCGTGCGCGACTGGGACCGCGCCCGGGCGCAGGCCCTGGACCTCCTGGCCGAGGGCCGCCGGGCGGCCCGGGGTGAATCGGCCGGACATCCCGAGCCGGGGGGACATCCCGAGCCGACCGAAGACCCGGATTCGGCCGTGGAGCCCGATCCGGCCGCGCCGCCGGCCGGTCCCGTCCCCTCCTGAGCCGCCGGCCCCCGAACCCATTCCGAGATGACCCATCCGGATGCCACCGACCCCGCCCGCGGCGGGGCGGACGGCGCCTGTCACCCGAACCGAAGGACCGCACCATGAGCAAAGACACCGACCTGCGCACCGCCGGCGCCGCCGCGAATGCCGATGCCGGCACCGAGGCCGCCCTGACCCGGGCCGCCCTCGACTATCACCGCTTCCCGACGCCGGGTAAGATCGCGGTCCTGCCCACCAAGGACATGAGCACCCAGCGCGACCTGGCGCTCGCTTATTCCCCGGGTGTCGCCGCCGCCTGCATGGCGATCCACCACGCGCCCGACGAGGCCTACAACCTGACCTCCCGCGGCAACCTCGTCGCCGTCATCACCAACGGCACCGCGGTGCTCGGCCTCGGCAACATCGGCGCATTGGCCGGCAAGCCCGTGATGGAGGGCAAGGGCTGCCTGTTCAAGAAGTTCGCCGGCATCGACGTGTTCGACATCGAGATCGACGAGACCGACCCGGAGAAGTTCATCGAGACCGTCGCCCGGCTGGAGCCGACCTTCGGCGGCATCAACCTCGAGGACATCAAGGCCCCCGAATGCTTCGTCATCGAGACGAAGCTGCGCGAGCGCATGAAGATCCCGGTCTTCCACGACGACCAGCACGGCACCGCCATCGTCGCCGCCGCCGCCCTGATCAACGCGCTGCAGGTGGTGGGCAAGCCGATCGAATCCGCCCGCCTGGTCTGCTCGGGCGCGGGCGCGGCCGCCATCGCCTGCCTCAACATCCTGGTGGGCCTCGGCCTGAAGCGCGAGAACATCCTGGTCTGCGATTCCCGCGGCGTCGTCTCCACCGACCGGCTGGCCAGCCTCGACGCGCAGAAGCGGGCCTATGCCCGGGACACGCAGGCCCGGACGCTGGGCGACGCGGTCGCGGGCGCCGACATCTTCCTCGGCGTCTCCCAGGGCGGCGTGCTCAAGCCCGAGATGGTCGCCGGCATGGCCGACAAGCCGATCATCCTGGCGCTCGCCAACCCCGACCCGGAGATCCTGCCGGCGCTGGCCAAGCAGGTGCGGCCGGACTGCCTCATCGCCACCGGCCGCTCGGACTATCCCAACCAGGTCAACAACGTCCTGTGCTTCCCTTTCATCTTCCGGGGCGCCCTCGACGTCGGCGCCACCGAGATCAACGAGGCCATGAAGCTCGCCGCCGTGCGCGCCATCGCCGACCTCGTCCATGCCGAGCAGTCCGACGTGGTGGCCGCCGCCTACGGCGCCCACGACCTGCGCTTCGGGCCGGACTATCTCATCCCCCGGCCCTTCGACCCGCGCCTGATCACCACCGTCGCCCCGGCGGTGGCCCAGGCCGCCATCGACAGCGGCGTCGCCACCCGGCCCTTCAAGGACGTCGAGTCCTACCGCCGCTCCCTGGAGCGCCTGGTCTACACCTCCGGCACGGTGATGCAGCCGGTCTTCGCCGCCGCCTCCGAGGCGGGGGCCAAGCGGATCGCCTATGCGGAGGGCGAGGAGGAGCGGGTGCTCCGCGCCGCCCAGGTGGTGGTGGACGAGCGCCTCGCCACCCCGGTCCTGGTCGGCCGGGCCGAGACCATCGCGCGCCGGATCGCCAGCCTCGGCCTGCGCCTCCGCATCGGCACGGACGTGCAGGTCGCCGAGACCGAGTCCGACGTCGGCGCCACCGTGCAGGCCGCCCGGCTCCTCGCCGCCGGCGCGGTCGACGGCATGCTCTGCGGCACCACCGGCACCTATCCGGCCCATCTCGCGGAGGTGACCGGGGCGATCGGCCTGAAGCCGGGCGCGCAGGGCCTCGCCGCCATGGGCCTGCTGCAGCTGCCCCGGCACACGCTGTTCATCTGCGATCCCTACATCCACCGGGACCCGAGCGCGGCGGAGATCGCCGACATGACCGTGCTGGCCGCCGCCGAGATGCGCCGCTTCGGACAGACGCCGCACGTCGCCCTGGTCGCGTCCGCGAATTTCGGCAGCGTCGACGATCCGGTCTCGCGCAAGATGCGGGAGGCCCTCGCCCTGATCCGCGCCCAGGCGCCGGATCTCGAGGTCGACGGGGAGATGTCGGCCGACACCGCCCTGAGCCGCACGATCCTCGGCCGCCTGCGGCCGGATTCGGCCCTCACCGCCGAGACCAACCTCCTGGTCATGCCGAACCTGGAGGCGGCCAACATCACCTTCAACGCCCTGAAGGTGGTCGCCGGCCAGAGCGTCTCCGTCGGCCCGATCCTGCTCGGCGCGGCCAAGCCCGTGCACATCCTCACCCCCACCGTCACCGTCCGCGGCATCGTCAACATGACGGCGCTGACGGCAGCCTCGGCCGAGGCGGTGGCCTAAGGGAAGAAGGGGAGGGGCCTTCGCCTCTCCCCTTCTTGGCTTCGCGTGCGCAGCGTGCCGGCTGCGCATGCGCTCCGTCCCGACGGCGACGTGATACAGCCAGCACCACACCGTCATTCCGGGGCGCGGCAAGCGAGCCCGGACCCGCGGGGGCGCGCCGGAGGCGTGCAATCCAGAGCCGCTGACGATGCAAAGCCTTGCACCACCCGTGCGTCTGGTCCCGGGTTCCGCTGCGCGGCCCCGGGATGACGGGGGTGAGGGCAGCCCGCGCGTGTCAGGCCGGATGGGGGGTGAGACCTCGAGCGCGCATGCACCGGACAGCCGGCTACACGCTTGCTGAGCCGGCAATTGTTCCCCGCGATCCCTGACCGGTCCCGTGGCCGGATGGTCGAACGCGGCGGATGCGGCGGACGTGGCGCAGCGCCCCGTGCGGGACGCGCCGGATGCCGAACCTTCCGGGGCCGTGCCCGTCCGCCTGAACCCGGTCAGCCGATCCGCATCCGGGTGCCGGGGCCGACCCGGCGCAGCAGGCGGACGAGGTCGGCCCGGCGCAGGGCGACGCAGCCCTCGGTCGGCAGGAAGCCGCCCCGGGCCACGTGCAGGAAGATCGCCGAGCCGCGCCCGGGCCGGATCGGGCCGCGGTTGTAGTCGAGATCGACCACGAGGTCGTAGAGCCCGTCCTCCCGCCACATCCGCTCGTGACCGACCCCCGGGGCGGGCAGGCGGATCGGCCGGTTGTAGCGCCGGTCCCGGGCGTCGTCGCACCAGCCGTCGCCCGGCGCGCTCGGGCGCAAGGGGAGGGGGCTCGCCGGCCGGCCCGCGAAATGGTCCGGCCGGTAGACCCCGCCGCGCAGGCGGAACGTGCCCCGGGGCGAGGCGCCGTCGCCCTCGCGCTTGGCCTGCGCGATCCCGCTCCGCCCGAGGGCGCAGGGAAGGACGGCCCCCCCGGCCAGGAGCTGGCCCCGGCTCCGGTCGGTCACGAGGGCGCGCACCCGCAGGCGGGGGAGGGTGGTCCGCTTCGTCATCGTCGGCTTCATCGGCTCCGGTCGCGGGGTTTCGGCGGGTCGGGTCTCGGCAGGTCGGGTCTCGGCAGGTCGGGTCTCGGCAGGTCGGGTCCCGGATCGCGTGCGGTCCCGGAGCCGCCACGGCAAATCCGCCACCGCAAGTCCTTCACCGCAAGTCTCGGCCGTGAAGTCTCGGCCGGCGAGCGCATCGCGCGTGAAACTTTTTCCGGGTCCGCCTCGTTTCAGGGATGTTAGGCTGTGCACAACCGTATTGTGCGCGGCCGGGATTGTTGGTTTAATGAGCATATGGCGATCGACGCAAGCCAAGACGTAGGGCGCATGTCGTCACGAGACCTGCGTGTCGCGTTGCCCCCGGCGATCCTCTACGCTACCGCCCGCCTGCTGGTCTCAAAGACCCGTCGGCGCGTCCTGCACACTGCCTGAAAGACCTTCGGTCGATGCCGAATACCCATCGCCTGCTCATCTGCGACGACGACGCCTCGCTGCGCGAGACGCTGACGGAGCAGCTCGACCTCTACGAGGAATTCACCGTGCTGACCGCCCCGGACGGGCAGAGCGCCGTGACCCGCGTGATCGAGGACCGGATCGACCTCGCGGTGATGGATGTCGGCCTGCCGGACATGGACGGACGTGAGGCCGTGCGGGCCATGCGCCGCGGCGGCTATCGCGGCCCGGTCATCATGCTGACGGCGCAGGATTCCGAGGACGACACGGTCGAGGGCCTGGAGGCGGGCGCCAACGACTACGTCACCAAGCCGTTCAAGTTCGCGGTCCTGCTGGCGCGCATCCGCGCCCACCTGCGCAGCCACGAGGCCAGCGAGGACGCCGTGTTCCAGATCGGCCCCTACACCTTCCGCCCCGGCGCCAAGCTGCTGGTGGGCGAGCGCGGCTCGAAGCTGAAGCTCACCGAGAAGGAGACCGCGATCCTGCGCTTCCTCTACCGGGCGGGCCGCGAGGTGGTCGGCCGCGACACCCTGCTGGCCGAGGTCTGGGGCTACAACGCCCAGGTCACCACCCACACCCTCGAGACGCACATCTACCGCCTGCGCCAGAAGATCGAGCCGAACCCGGCCTTGGCCGCGATCCTCGTCACCGAGGGCGGCGGCTACAAGCTGCTGCCCTGAGCGGGCCGGCGCTGGCGCCCCCCGCGCGCCGATCAGGGGCGCCCGCCTCGTCCGGCCCAGGCGTCGGGGCCGCCTCAGCGGTCCGCGGCGCCTGTCCCGATCAGGCGCTCGTATTCCGCCTCCGCCAGCCCGTAGCTCCCGTCCGCCGTCTCCCGCAGGCGCGCCCGGTCGCGGATCGTCACGCGGCCGCGCTGGGCCCGGATCAGGCCGTTGCCCGCCAGGGTCTGGACCGCGATCGTCGCGCTGGCGCGCTGCACCCCCACCATCGCCGCCAGGACGTCGTGGGTGATGCGGATCTCGTCGCCCCCGGCCCGGTCGTGGCACATCAGCAGCCAGCGGGCGAGGCGCACCTCGATGGTGTAGAGCGCGTTGCTGTGGACGGTCCCCGACACCTGCAGACCCTGGACGTGGACGTAGCGCAGCAGGACGCGCCGCAGGGTCCGGCTGCCGGCGACCGCCTCCCTCAGCGTGGCCGCCGGGATGCCCAGCATCACCCCCGCCTGCCGGACCAGGGTGCGGTGGGGCGTGCGGTCGGCATCCAGCAGGACGGGCGCGGCCCCGATCAGGCCCTCCCGCCCGATCAGTCCGATCTCGACCCGGCCCGCGGCCCCGTCGGCCACCACCGAGCCGTAGCCGCTCTCGGGAAAATAAAGGGTCTCGATGGCGACCGCCGGCGTGATCAGGACGTCCAGGTGCGCAACCGCGACGCGCCGGAAATGCGGGCCGAGGCGCGCGAAATCATCGGGCGCCAGTGTCCGGAGCAGGCGGTTCTCGACGGCCGATTGCAGCAGCGGTGCCATCATCCGCCTCCGGACGGCGAAGGCACCCGGTCTGGCGTGACCCGGCGTGGTTTGACCTGGCCTGGCGTGACCCGGCGTCGTTTGACCTGGCTTGGCCCGGGCATCGTCACCTCCAGGTCTCGATCAGAACCCGGACATCCTAGCAGTGTTCGGGGCCTGGAACAGGCGGCGACCGGTTTTGCCGGGTGGGAGACGGGCTGCGTCTGAAATCTGCCGCGCGGGAGATGTATCGGGCTCGCCGCAGACCGGACTTGCCGCAGGTGAGACTTGCCGCAGGTGGGACTTGCCGCAGACGGGACTTGCCGCAGACGGGACTTGGCTCACCCTCGACCCGGCGCGTGGCGGGCCTCGCGCAGGCGGCGGGGTCCGGGGCGCCGTTTCGTCCGCCCGCCGGTTCGGCTAAGCTCCCGGCGACCCGGCGCAGGCCGCCCGGGACGGGGCAGGACGGGAGGGCAGGTGGGGCTCGACGACGACATCGCGATCCTGAGCGCCGCGCCGCTGTTCGGCTTCCTGAGCCGGGACGCCCTGCGCCTGCTCTCCTTCGCCGCCGAGCGCCGCAGCCTCGCGGCGGGCGAGCGCCTGTTCGCGCAGGGGGATCGCGGCGACGGCGGCTACGTGGTGATGTCGGGCGGCCTCGCGCTGACCCCGCGGGGCGGCCGCGCGGCCCCCGTCACCGTCGGGCGCTCGAGCCTGATCGGGCGCCTCGCCCTGTTCCAGCGCGGCGAGCGCCCCTGCGACGCCGACGCGGTCGGCCCCGCCGAGGTGATCCGCATCACCCCCACGCTGATGCGCCGGGTGCTGGAGGAGTTCCCCGACGCCGCCCGCGCGATCCACGGCGAGCTGAGCGCCGACCTCGCCGGCTTCGCGGGCGACCTCGCCGGCCTGAGCGACCGGTTCGACCGGATCGCCCCGTAGGCGAGGGGGCGTCCCCGGCTCCGGGGCTCCCTGCGGCGCGTCCTCCCGAACGGGGCGGCCCGGCGCGGCCCGGGGGTCGACCGGGGCGAACATCAGATCATCCGGCCGGAATGTCTTGGCCTTCCGAATCCCTTGAGGCATCGCGCCGCTTCAGGGTTCGGGCGCGATGGTCTCTCGAAGTATTGTCCGATCGGCCCATCTGTCCAATTCGGGGCCAAAGCCCCGGCGGCGACAAACCGCCCCGATTTCGAAACCATTTGTGATGGTTTTCGGTGCAAGCTCGGTCCTGCGCGTCGTCCGGCGCGCGGACGGAGGCCGTTCCCCCGCGCGCCTCGGGGCCGGCCGGATGGGCGAGGGGGTGATGCCATGGCGGAAGCCTCAGACGAGAGACCGCGGGGATGGGCCGCGCAGGCGGCGGCCGTCGCCGTGTTCGCGGCCGTGGTCGCGGGCGCGGGCTACCTGGTCTACGAGCGCTCGACCCGGCTGCTGATCTGCTACGAGACCAACGCGACCCTGCCCGACGAGGCCTATGTCGACATCATGATCCGCGACATCGTCAAGAACGGCGATCACGGCGGCCGGGCCTATGCCAGCCGGCTCGACTATCTCGGGGACAAGACCGAGTGCTGCACCATCGAGCGGGTGCCGAGCGCCGTCGCCGAGGGCCGGCCGGCCAAGCGCGAGGTCTCGGTCTCGGCCAAGTACTTCAACACCACGATGCAGGACTACTTCTTCATCGAGCGCCGCTACGACGCCTGCGGCCATGCCAGCTCCAAGCCCATGACGGCCGGCTAGTCCGTGACCGCCGGCTGATTCATGAGGGGCGGCCGCGAAGGTGACAGGCCGGACGGGCTTTTGTAAGCACGGGGCCCGTCCCGAACCGTTGCCGGAACCCGCCCCATGTCGCACCCCGCGTCCGCCGCCGACCTCGCCGCCACCATCGAGACCGCCTGGGAGGAGCGCGCCGGCATCGACACCGGCACCAAGGGCGCCGTGCGCGAGGCCGTCGAGGAGGCCCTGGAGCTGCTCGATTCCGGCAAGGCCCGGGTCGCCGAGAAGATCGGCGACGCCTGGCAGGTGAACCAGTGGCTCAAGAAGGCGGTGCTGCTCTCCTTCCGGCTCAACGACATGGAGATCATCCATGGCGGCCCCGACGGCGCGACCTGGTGGGACAAGGTGCCCTCGAAGTTCGAGGGCTGGAAGAAGAAGCACTTTCGCGAGGCCGGCTTCCGGGCGGTGCCGGGCTGCGTCGTGCGCCGCGGCTCCTACATCGCCCCGGGCGCCGTGCTGATGCCGAGCTTCATCAACCTCGGCGCCCATGTGGGCGAGGGCACCATGGTCGACACCTGGGTCACCATCGGCTCCTGCGCCCAGGTGGGGAAGAACTGCCACATCTCCGGCGGCGCCGGCATCGCGGGCGTGCTCGAGCCGCTCCAGGCCAACCCGGTCATCATCGAGGACAATTGCTTCATCGGCGCCCGCGCCGAGGTGGCCGAGGGCGTGATCGTCGGCGAGGGCAGCGTGCTCTCCATGGGCGTCTATATCGGCGCCTCCACCAAGATCATCGACCGGACCACCGGCGAGGTGATGTACGGCCGCGTGCCGCCCTACTCGGTGGTGGTCTCCGGCACCACGCCGGGCAAGGACCTGCCCGACGGCAGCCCCGGCCCGGGCCTCTACTGCGCCGTGATCGTCAAGCGCGTCGATGCCGGCACCCGCTCCAAGACCGCCATCAACGAGCTCCTGCGCACCTGATCCGAGGGCGCGTCGCCGGCATCCCGTGATAGCGTTCCGAGCGAAGCCCCCTTCGGGGCGGCGCTCGGTCGCGTGCCGGAGCGGCCGGCCCCGCCCCATCTGGGGCCGGTGGAATCGTCGCGGATGCGAGGAGAGAGGCGTACGATGATCGACCCGGCCCATTCCGCCCGCAGCTTCGCGCTGACCTTCGCCGGGCGCCGCGTGCCGACCCCCTACGACGTCGTCGGCGGCGGCCCCGACGCCCTGCTGCTGCCGGCCCTGTCCTCGATCTCGGCCCGGGTCGAGATGCGGCCCCTGGCCAAGGACCTCGGCCACGCCTACCGCTGCCTCGTGCCGGACTGGCCGGGCTTCGGCGACCATGTCCGCGCCCGGGTGCCGATGAGCCCGGAGACGATGCACGCCTTCCTCGACGCCCTGCTGGCGGCGGCCCCCGGCCCCTACGCCCTCGCGGTCGGGGCCGGCCACGCCGCCGGCTACCTCGTGGCCGCCGCCCGGCGCCATCCCGGGGCCTTCGCGCGCCTCGTCCTCGTCGCCCCGACCTGGCGGGGCCCGCTGCCCACCGCCCTGGGACCCGAGCGCCAGGGCCTGTTCGCCGGCCTGCGCCGGGCCGTCGAGCTGCCGCTGCTGGGCGACGCCCTCTACCGCATCAACATCAGCCGCCCCGTCATCGGCCGGATGATGCGCGCCCACGTCTATGCCGACCCGGACCACGTCACCCCGGGGGTCATCGCCGACAAGCACGCCATCACCCGCCAGAACGGCGGCCGCTTCGGCACCGCCGCCTTCGTCACCGGCGGCCTCGACCCCTTCGCGAACCGCCGGGACTTCCTCGACCTGTTCGAGGCCCCCGGCCTGCCGCCCGTCCTGGTCCTGCGCCCGGAGCGGGCCCCGCGCCGCTCCGGCGCCGAGATGGACGCGCTGATCGCCACCGGCCGGGTCGCCCGGGCCTCGGTGCCGGGGGCGCTCAGCCCGCACGAGGAGTATCCGGGCGAGGTCGCGGACGCGATCCGCGCCGCCTGAGCGCCGCGGGCCGGACCCGCGCGCGACCTCGACGCGACCGCGCCGGTATACCGGCGCGTTCCCGACCCCGCCCCCGCGGCTCTCAGCCCCGCCGCAGCAGGCGTCCGCCAGCCAAGCCGTTGGCGGCGATCACGAGGCCCACCACGAGCGCGTGGAGCGCGAGGTCCGTCGCGGTGGCGTCGTGCGGATGGAACGGCACGAGGAGTGCGGCGGCGGTCGCGGCCGCCGAGAGTCCCGCCAGCGCGGCCGTAAGGTTGGGCCGCAGCGGGCAGGCGCGGCGCAGCATCCAGACGAGGACCAGCGACAGCGGGATCGAGACGGCGAGCAGGAAGACGACGCATCCCCCCGTCTGGTGCAGGCCGGCGGGGTCGGTCACCGTCCAGTCCCGCAGGCAGCCGGCGCCGCTGGCCCCGATCCAGAACGCGGCCGGCCCCAGGGGCAGCAGCGCCCAGGCGGCGGAGCGCCCCGGCACGCTGGTCTGGAACGCCGCGACCGCCGCCGTGAGGGCGGTCGCGACCGCGCCGAGGGCGGCGTAGCGCAGATCGGCCACCGCCATGCGCAGGCGCAGGGCCTCGAGGTCGGCGAACGGCAGCAGGGCGAGCCCCAGCCCGAGGGCGAGCGCGCACCAGGCGAGCGCCCGGAACCCCGGCGCCGGCAGGCGCCGGACGGGCCGCAGACCGCCCGCGAGGCTGTCCACGAGGCGGTCATGCGCGGATGTGCGGGTCGTCGCGTCAGACATCGTGTGTTCCTCGCGCGTCCGTCCGGGACTCGGCCGCGTCCGGGTCGGCGGATCCCGGCCCGAGCGTCCGGCGCAGGGCCTTGAGCGCCCGGTGCAGGTTGACCTTCAGGGCGCCCTTGCTGCGCCCCGTCAGTTCGGCGGTCTCATCTAGGCTGCGCTCCTGCAGGGCGAGATGTTCCACCGCCTGGCGCTGCCCCTCGGGCAGGGCGGCCACCGCCCGGGCGAGGACCCGTTCGCGGTCGCGCGCCTCCAGGCCCTGCCCCGGGGCAGGGCCGCGATCGACCTCCGCCTCGTAGGCGATGGGGTCGTGGACCTCCCGCGGGCGCCGGCCGGCCCGGCGCATCCCGTCGATCGCCCGGCGCTGGGTGATGGCCCGCAGCCAGGGCAGGAAGGGCCGGGACGGATCGTAGGTCGCCCGCGCCCGGTGGATCGTCAGCAGCACGTCCTGCACCACGTCGTCCACGGCCTCGGGGCGGACGCCCTGCGCCCGCGCCATCGCGGCGATCACCGGCAGGCAGTCGCGCAGCAGGCGACGATAGGCTTCCGCATCGCCCGCCTGGGCCGCCGCCATGCCGGCCGCGAGCGCCTGGTCCTGGCTCATGCGCTCAGCGATCCCCCGACGCACCGCCGTCTGGCCGATGCCTCGGGCCCAGCCGAAGGCCTCGCGCGTGGGCGCTGCAGGCAGGTCGTGTCCGGCCGGGACGGCGCAGGCCATCGGGTAGGCTCCCTGATCCGAGAGGTCGGGCGTCTCGCATCAGGCCTGTTCGCGCCGACATCCCCCAAGGTTACGGAGCGCATGGGACCGAACCCATCCTTTCGACGTCTCAGCCGGCGAGGTCGAAGCGATCGACGTCATGCAGGAGTTCGAGGAAGGCCCGCGCGCCGTGGTCGAGGGCACGGTCCCCCGCCGCCGCCGTACCGAGGCGGGCATCGCCGATGGCACCGGCCGGGTTGAGGTCTTCCGCCCGCCAGGCGAAGGCGGCAGGGCGGCCGGCGCGCAGGTGGGTGAAGGTGCGCGCCATCGCCAGCGTGCGCGGCGTGAAGTCCGCGACCTCGCCGCGCCGCACCAGATCCGGCCGCAGGGCGAGCATCAGGGCGGTCTCGATGCCGCCGCCATGGATGCCGTGACGAATCTCCTCCTCGGGGAACAGGCCTTCTGGATAGCCGAACCGGCTCCAGGCGGTGGTCACCGCCACCATCGCGTGGCGCCCCCGCAGCTCCCCGGCCACGAGGTCGATCAGGCCGCTGTTGCCTCCGTGCGAGGTGACGATGACGAGTTTCGTGCAGCCGGCCCGGTGAACGGCAGCGCCGATTCCGGTCCAGGCCTGGAGAGCCGTCACGGTGGTCAGGGACAGGGTTCCGGGGAAGCTCTCGTGCTCGTCGGACTTGCCGACGGTCTGAACGGGCAGAAGCAGCACATCGAGCCCGTCGGCAGGGAGCGCCATCAGGCGTGCGAGGTAGCCCTCGGCGATGATCGCATCGGTGGCCAGCGGCAGGTGCGGACCGTGCTGCTCAATGGCGGCGATGGGCAGCACCGCGATGGCGCGACTCATGTCGCGAGCCCGGATCTCATCGGTCGTCAGCTCGGCCCAGTGGCGTACCGGCATCCCCACGCTCCTCGGGCGGGGTATCGAACCGCCTCGCCCTGCCTGCCACGGAAACCGTGCCTCCTCCAAGGGGGGCGCCGCGTCGGATCATCGAACGCGATGGAGGGCCGGGACGCGTGAGCGCCCCGACCCTCCCGTCACCGATCGGCGTTTCAGCGGGCCCGGCGCAGCAGCCAGCCGGCGCCGAAGGCCGCCGCGGCCACGAGGAGGAGCGTGGAAGCCTTGTTTTCGTCGGCCCGGCGGGCCACGGCCCGGCCGCGCCGAACGGCCTCGTCCTGGTAGTGGCGGCCGCGGTCCTGCAGGTCCCCGGCGATCGCCCGGCCCCGGTGACGGGCTTCGTCGACGAGGTGGGCCCCGTCGCGCTGCAGGTCATGGGCCGCGTCGCGAGCCCGGCCATATGCATACTGGACGGCACCGGCCGCCTGATCGTAGGCGCCCTCGGCCTGCGGGCGAACCCGCCCGGTCACAGCGCCGAGTGCCGAGCGCCCGCGGCCTCGGATGTTCCGGATTCCACCCTCGATCTGGTCGCGATTCATGCTGAGGATCCTTTTCATCTCGGCTCCCGCCGGAACGCCCGACCGCTCGTGCGCGGTCGTTCCGGCCGGGTCCGTGTCCATGGGGCGGCCGGTCGACCCGGCCGCTCGGCGCTCCCGCCCATCTGGGCCGAAGTGCGGGGACAGGTTCGTCAGATCTTCTTGACGGCGTCGGCAGCGCTCTGGGCCGCACCCTTGATGCCGTCCTTGGCATCGCCGACCGTCTTCTGAGCCTCGCCCTTCAGTTCCTGGGCCTTGCCCTCGGCTTGCAGCTTCTCGTTGCCGGTGGCCGAACCGATGCCCTGCTTGATGTTGCCGACAGCCTCGTTGGCGAGACCCTTGATCTTGTCGGTCGTGCTGCTCATCAAACCCTCCGTGAAGCTGATCTCAGGCTGAACGTCCGGTCGCGGCATGCAACCGGGCGTCGTCTGGCAAGCGTAACGGTGCCTTTCGCGGTTGGTTCCAATTCCGACACTTCGGGTCGGCTGATACTGGGATCGCGACGCCGCAGAACACTGCACTGCAAACAGTCTTTTCGCAGCGCGGGGTAAAAGCCAGCCTCAAGGAGGCGGCCTGCAGCATCTCAAATTTTTTAGGGGCTTAACCCAAAAATTTTGCAGACGAAGCGCAGGTTTGGCCGATGTATCGATCCTTGAATTCAGAATAATTGCCGATAAAACCAAAGCCACCAAACAAGATTTGACCCGAGGAAGACGCCCATGACCGCGCGCACTGCTGCGCCTGCTACTCGCGGGGCACCATCGATCGCGCCTGCGGACGCTCCTGCCGCCAGGGTCGAGACGCCTGCGAAGGTGGATGCGCCGCCCCTCGGCCGCTGGGGTCAGCTGGTCCTGGGCGTACTGTGCATGTCGATGATCGCCAACCTGCAATACGGCTGGACGCTCTTCGTCGATCCGATCCAGCAGAAGTTCGGCTGGGAGCGCACCGCGATCCAATGGGCCTTCACCATCTTCGTGGTGATGGAAACCTGGCTGGTGCCGATCGAAGGCTGGTTCGTCGACAAGTACGGTCCGCGCCTCGTCACCATCTTCGGGGGTGCCCTCTGCGCCCTCGGCTGGGTGATGAATTCCTACGCGGATTCTCTGGGCATGCTGTACGCGGCCGCCGCCATCAGCGGTGTCGGCGCGGGCGCGGTCTACGGCACCTGCGTGGGCAACGCCCTCAAGTGGTTTCCCGACCGTCGCGGCTTCGCCGCCGGCCTCACCGCCGCCGGCTTCGGCGCCGGCTCGGCCCTCACAGTCATTCCGATCGCCAACATGATCCGCGAGTCCGGCTACCAGCACACCTTCTTCGTGTTCGGCCTCGGCCAGGGCCTCGTCGTCATGCTGGCCGCCCTGCTCCTCGTCTCGCCGAGCGCCGCCTTCAAGGACCGGATGCTCGCCGGCCGCACCGCGACCGTGAACACCGTCACCCGGCGCCAGTACTCCACCGCCGAGATGGTGCGGACGCCAGTCTTCTGGCTGCTCTACCTCATGTTCGTGATGATGGCAGCCGGCGGCCTGATGGCGGCCGCCTCCCTGGCCCCCATCGCCAAGGACTTCAAGGTCGCGGGCGTCGAGGTCTCGCTCATCGGCATCACCCTGCCGGCCCTGACCTTCGCGCTCACCATCGACCGGGTGCTCAACGGTGTGACGCGGCCGTTCTTCGGCTGGGTCTCGGACAAGATCGGCCGCGAGAACACCATGGTCATCGCCTTCCTGATCGAGGGGGCGGGCATCCTGGCGCTCGGCATGTTCGCCCACATTCCGATGGCCTTCGTGCTGCTCACCGGGCTCGTGTTCTTCGCCTGGGGCGAGATCTACTCGCTGTTCCCCGCCACCTGCAGCGACACCTACGGCGACAAGAACGCGGCGGCCAATGCCGGCCTCCTCTACACCGCCAAGGGCACCGCCGCCCTGCTGCTTCCGATCCTGCTCACCATCCAGGCCAAGACCGGCAGCTGGCAGAACGTGTTCTACGCCGCCTCCGGGATGGCTTTCCTGGCCGGATTCCTCGCGCTCTTCGTGCTGAAGCCGATGCGCGCCCGGTTCATCGCCCGGAGCTGACCCGATGGCTCGCTGGCTTCGCTACCTCCACGACGGCGCGTGCGGTTTCGGACGCCTCGACGGGGAGACCATCCTCGTCCACGCGGGCGATCTCTTCGCGGACCCGACCCCCACCGGCGCAACCCTGCCGCTGGCGCAAGTCACCCTCGACCTGCCGTGCCGGCCCTCGAAGTACATCGCCCTGTGGAACAACTTCCATGCCTCGGCGGAGAAGCAGGGCCTGATGCGACCCGAGGTGCCGCTGTACTTCGTGAAGCCGGCGAACTGCTACCTCGCCAGCGGACAGATCGTGACGGCCCCGGAGGGGGCCGGCCGGCTGTTGTTCGAGGGCGAACTCGGGATCGTGATCGGCCGGCGCGGCCGCGACCTCACCCCGGAGACGGCGGGTGCGCACATCTTCGGCTACACCTGCGTGAACGACGTCACCGCCCTGGAGGCGCTCAAGGCCGATCCGAGCTTCGTGCACTGGACCCGATCGAAGGGCTATGACGGCTTCGGCCCCTTCGGCCCGGTGATCGCCACCGATATCGATCCGGAGATGCTCGAGGTCGCGGTCCGGGTGAACGGGCGCGAGCGCCAGCGCTATCCCCTCGCCGACATGATGCGCCGGCCCGCGGAGCTCGTGGCCGAGCTTTCCCGGGGCATGACCCTCGAGCCGGGGGACCTCATCGCCTGCGGCACCTCGGTGGGCTCCGGGCCGATCCCGAAGGGCGCCACGGTCGAGGTCGAGATCGCCGGCATCGGCGTGTTGTCGAACGGCTTTTCGTGAGGCATCCGACGCCTACGAAGCGGACGTGATCAGGACAGGTTTCAGGGACACCCACATGAGCATCGCGATCGTCGGCGCCGGCGCCATCGGAGGATTTCTCGGCGTGCGCCTCGCCCACGCGGGCGAGGACGTCACCTTCATCGCGCGCGGCGCGAACCTCGATGCCATCCAGCGCAACGGCATGCGGCTGATCGAGGAGGACGGCTCCGAGATCCACGTGACGAACCTCAAGGCCACCAAGTCCATGGCCGAGGCGGGACCGCACGACATCGTGCTCCTCACCGTCAAGGCGCATCAGGTCGGGCCGATCGCGGCCGATCTTCATCACCTCATCGGACCGGACACGATGGTGGTGACGATGCAGAACGGTATTCCGTGGTGGTACTTCTCGCAGGGGCACGGCGCAGACCTGACGGGCACGCACCTGGAGACCGCCGACCCGGGCGGACTCATCGCCCGGCATCTCGATCCCAAGCACGTCATCGGCTCGGTCGTGTACCCGGCCGCCGTGCTCACCGAGCCCGGCGTGGTGCAGGTGGTGGAGGGGCACCGTTTCGGCCTCGGAGAGCTCGACGGCTCCATGTCCGCGCGGGTGCAGTCGCTGGCCCAGACCCTGATCAAGGCGGGCTTCCGCGCGCCGGTGACCAGCGACATCCGGGCGGAGATCTGGCTCAAGCTGTGGGGCAACCTGAGCTTCAACCCGATCTCGGCGCTCGCCCACGCCACCCTCGTGGACATCTGCTGGTTCCCCGAGACCCGGGCGCTCGCCGCCGACATGATGCGGGAAGCCGAAACCATCGCGAACAAGCTCGGCGTCACCTTCAAGCTCGGTATCGAGCGCCGCATCGCCGGCGCCGAGAAGGTCGGCGCCCACAAGACCTCGATGCTGCAGGACGTCGAGGCGGGGCGCCCCATCGAACTCGAGGCCCTGGTCGGCTCGATCATCGAGCTCGGGCGCCTCACCGACACCCCGACCCCGCATATCGGCACCGTCTACGCCCTGATGCGCCTCCTCTCCCAGAGCCTGGAGCGGGCACAGGGACGCCTCTCCATCACGCCGGCCTGACCCCAGACATTCGAGGACGATGACCATGGCCGAGACCGCCGCACCGACGACCGCCACCACCCTCCACGCCCTGATCCGTGCGGGGGCCGAGGAAGCCACCGCCCTGTCGAGCCCCGGCGGCGTGCCGCTGACCTTCGGCCGGCTCCGTGCGCTCACCGACCGGACGATCGCGGCGCTCAACGCGCAGGGCATCGGGCGGAACGACCGGGTCGGCATCGTCCTCGACAACGGACCGGAGATGGCCGCCGCCTTCATCGCCATCGGGGCGGGCACCACGGCCGCCCCCCTCAACCCGAGCTACAAGGCGGACGAGTTCACGTTCTACCTCTCCGACCTCAACGCGAAGCTCCTCGTGGTCGCGGACGGCTCCGAGAGCCCGGCCGTCGCGGTGGCCGCCCGCCTCGGCGTGCCGGTGGTGCGCCTGACCCCGACTCCGGCGGAGGGTGCCGGCAGCTTCACCCTGGCCTTCGAGGGCGAGGCCGCCGCGCCCGCTCAGTCCGGAGGCCCGGCGCATCCCGACGATATCGGCCTCGTGCTGCACACCTCGGGCACCACCTCGCGCCCCAAGATCGTGCCCCTGAAGCAGTCGAACGTCTGCGCCTCGGCTCGTAACATCCGCACCACCCTGGCCTTCACGGCCGAGGATCGCGGCCTCAACATCATGCCGCTCTTCCACATCCACGGGCTGATCGCCGGCATCCTGGCGCCGCTCTCGGCAGGCGGCCAGGTCTGCTGCACGCCCGGCTTCAACGCCTTGAAGTTCTTCGGCTGGATGAGCGAGGTCCGGCCGACCTGGTATACGGCGGTGCCGACGATGCACCAGGCGATCCTCGGGCGCGCCTCCCGCAACCGGGAGATCATCGAGGCCAACCCGCTGCGCTTCATCCGCTCCTCCTCCTCCTCCATGCCGCCGCAGGTCATGAAGGAGATCGAGGACGTCTTCGGCGCGCCCCTGATCGAGGCCTACGGCATGACCGAGGCGTCCCACCAGATGGCCTCGAACCCGCTGCCGCCGCGCCCGCACTACGCCGGCTCGGTCGGCCTCGCGGCCGGCCCCGAGATCGCCATCGTGGACGAGGACGGCGAGCCCTTGCCCGCGGGCGAGACTGGCGAGATCGTCATCCGCGGCGACAACGTGATGTCGGGCTACGAGAACAACGACAAGGCCAATGCCGAGGCCTTCACCAAGCAGGGTTGGTTCCGCACCGGCGACCAGGGCTCGCTGTCACCCGAGGGCTATCTGACCATCACGGGGCGCCTCAAGGAGATCATCAACCGGGGCGGCGAGAAGATCTCGCCCCGCGAGGTCGACGAGATCCTGATGGACCATCCCGCGGTCTCGCAATGCGTCACCTTCGCGATGCCGCACGACAAGCTCGGCGAGGACGTCTGCGCCGCGATCGTCCTGCGCGAGGGGCATCACCTCGTCGAGAAGGAACTGCGCGGCTTCGCCTCGGAGCGGCTGGCCGCCTTCAAGGTGCCGGCCAAGATCATGATCCTGGACGAGATCCCGAAGGGCGCCACCGGAAAGCTCCAGCGGATCGGCCTGGCACAGAAGCTCGGGCTGGTCTGAGGTCGGAAGACCCGGGAGCGGGGTCCGGGGATTGCCTGAGGCCTGCCCCTCGATCCATCGGGGGGTGGGCGGTCAGGCCGACAGGACCTTGCCGACCCGGCCCTCGATCGCATCCCACACCGAGACCGCCAGATCCGGGCCGCCGAGGCGCTTGATCGCTCGGATACCGGTGGGCGAGGTCACGTTGATCTCCGTCAGGTTGCCGTCGATGACGTCGATGCCGACGAGGATCAGGCCCCGGCGCTTCAGTTCGGGCCCGATCGTGGCGCAGATCGCGCGCTCACGCTCGGTGAGGTCGGACGCCGCGGCGGCCCCGCCCCGTACCATGTTCGAGCGGATGTCGTTGAGGGCGGGCACCCGGTTGATGGCGCCCATCGGCTCGCCGTCCACCAGGATGATGCGCTTGTCCCCCTCGGTGATGCGGGGCAGGAAGCGCTGCACCACCCATTGTTCGCGGAAGGTCACCGAGAACAGGTCGAACATCGACCCGAAATTCGCGTCCTCCGGCAGGACCCGAAAGACCGCCGCCCCGCCATGGCCGTGCAGGGGCTTCATCACGATGGCGCCGTGCTCGGCCCGGAAGGCCTCGATCTCGGCCTTGTCGCGCGTGATCAGGGTGGGGGGCATCAGCTCGGGGAAGTCCAGGACGAACAGCTTCTCCGGCGCATTGCGGACTTCGACGGGGTTGTTCACCACCAGGGTGCGCGGGTGGATCCGCTCCAGCATGTGGGTCGCGGTGATGTAGGCCATGTCGAAGGGCGGGTCCTGGCGCATCAGGACCACGTCGACACTCGACAGGTCGATGCGCTCGATCGGGCCGAGGGTGGCGTGCGCGCCCTCCACGTCCTGGACCGTGAGAGCCTCGACACGCGCCGTCACGGCCCCGCCCTGCATCGACAGCCGGTCCGGCGTGTAGTGCAGCAGCCGATGCCCGCGCGCCTGAGCCTCGAGAAGGAGCGCGAAGGTGGTGTCCCCGGCGATCCGGATCGCCTGGATCGGGTCCATCTGCACCGCGACGGTCAGAGTCATGTTGTCAAACCTCTGTCTGGGGACGGGCACCGTCGATGCCCGTCCCGACCGTGATGCGGTGTGCCGAGGGGCACCTTACTTCTGGGATTTTCCACCCGTGCGGCGGTCGTAGTCGCCGATGGCGGCCTTGCACTCCGGCGAGAGCCGGGCGCGGTTGCGGTCCATGCAGCGCTCTGCATCCTGGCTGTTGGGATCGACGCCGGCGCAGAGGCGGAAATAATCGTTCGCACATCCGAGCTGCAAGCCCTGGTCCTCACGCTGAGCCTGGGCCGGGCTGACCGCCGCCATCATGAGGGCGAACGGCGCGATCCTCAGGGCCGCGCGGAAACCTCTGGGCGAGCTCGAGAATCGGGAGATAACCACGCGCATCCGGCGGTGTCCTTCAATCGAAAGTGGGAGTTTACGGAAGAGAAATGCGTAGGACGGGAGAGTACGTTCGCGGAAAAGTCCGGCCGTTCGATCGGAAGCGACACGGCATATCGGGCGCGACCGGCCCTTAGCAAGCGCTCCGGCCGCCGCGTGTTCCATGCGGACGCCCCCGCATCCGGCCGGGTTCGACGCATCGCGTCGGCACCGGTCCCGCAAAAAAGCCCCGCTCGCCGGGCGAGCGGGGCCGAGTACAAGGGAGGAAATGCCCGCCATGGGCAACTCCCCGTCATGCAAGTCGCGAGCCATGGCGACGGAGCCCGGGCGTGGCAGCAAAGCAACGCCCGGTCCATCCGCCGTGTGAGGCGGCCGGAAGACGGCACCGGGCGCGGCATCGCAAGGTTCCGTTAACCACCCCATGCTGATCTCTGCCGGCATCACACCGACACCGGAACGGCCCGGATGCGGCGGTGGCAGGCCGATAGCGGCTCGCCTCAGAGATCGAATGGAATCGGAAATCAGCCGATGAACAGCCACAGGTTGCCCGATACCGGCGGCGCCGATCGCCGCCCCGAGCGTCCGACGGCCACGGTCGTCACGTTCCCCTCCACAGCGCGGCGCTTCCGCCGACCCGACGGGGATGCTCCGCGCGGCGCGATCCTGCTCTTCACCGGAATCCGCTACGAGCGCATGCCAGAGCCGGAAGCACCCGCGCCGCGCCTGCGCCGCCGCTCCTGATCCGCGGTCGGCCCGACTCCGCATGGTGCCCTCTCCCCGGACCGGATGCCGGCGCGCCGCGAGGCCGCGCTCCGGGCGCCTGATGCCCCTCGCGATGTTGATGCTGCTCGCCGGCTGCGCGCAGGAGGGCGATTTCGGGCGACCCAAGGCCGGTGCCTGGAACAGTCTGATCGAGACCACCGGAACCCTGGCGGCGCGGGAGCGCGAGGAGCCGGCGTCGAGCTTTCCCTTCACCGACGAGGAACGCACCCTGCGCGACCGCGCCTGGCGTTTCCTGATGCCCGCGGCCGGGCACGACGCCTTCACGGACATCCTCGCCAATCTCACCCGCTCCCGCGTGCTGCCCGCGTCCTGGCGGGCCGATGATCCCGCGGCCTATCACGACACCCTGATGGCGGAGGGCTTCCGCTCGCCGGTCTCGCGCTACCGGCGCCTGTCGGAGGATATCGGCACCGACGCCCGGCTGATCCCGCAATTCGCCGCCCTGGCCCTGCGGGTGAAGGAGGGTGATGCCCTGCGCCTGCGCAGCCTGCCCTTCGCCAAGAGCCTCGACGATCACGACGTGCGCCAGGCCGCCATGCGGGTGGCCGAGAACCGGTGCCTCATCGCCTGGGTCCGGTTCGAGACGGGCCGCCGCTCCCGTCGCTACCGCTACGCCCTCGAACACCTGATGATCGAGGTGCCGGGTCCGGAGGCCGTGTCGGTGGAGCGGACCCTGGCCGCCCTCGACGGACGACGCCCCCTGCTCGATCCGCTGGTGCCGCCGGAAGCCGAGGCGCGGTGCGGGCTCCTGCCCGAGGCGGAGGTCGCGGTCGCAGCCCCGAGGCCGATCGTCGCCAAGAACTGAGGACGGTTTCAGCCGCCGGCCTTCTCGTCGCCCGCGCTGTCGACGGTGCAGGAGACCGCCTGGACCGCCGCATCGGCGGCCGCGCGCTGGCTCGGCAGGGCCGCGATCACCCGCACCACCACGAACCCGCGCGTTTCGCCGGCGACGATGCGGACGTCGTGACTGACCTCGTCCTCGTCGGCATTGGCGAGCGCCTCGTCGTATTGCGCCCGGGTGAGCACCACGAGATCGAGGGCGCCGCGCACCGCCGCCTGATCGGTCACCGCATAGAAGGCGCCGCGCGGGCCGTGCACCGCGAGCGACAGCATCAGGGTGCCGGTGCGCGCCGAGATCCGCATCGGTCCCTCGGTGAGGTCGTAGGCACAGAGCCCCACCGCCACCGCCGGATCGGGAATCGGAAGCCAAGCCTCGACGGGCGGAGCGGCGTCGCCGGCGGCCGCCACCGTGTTGATCGCCATCGGGTGGTCGAGGCTCTCCCCCGAGCGCGCCCGCGACAGGGCATCGGATTCCGCCAGCCTCGGAATCAGCAGCACCGCAGTCACGTGGACGAGGCCGGCGAGGACCAGCCCCGACAGGGTGGCGACCAGGAAGCGTCCCCGCGGCGTCATGACGGGCATCCGATGCGGGTGATCGCCGGTACCGACGCGCGGTCGAGGTTGCCCGCGCTGGCCGCCACGGGCGTGTCGTACAGGCGCAGAGCGAGGCGGACGGCGCCCTTGGCGCGCGGCATCGGCAGCCAGTTGCCCGGCTGAACCTCGGGAGACAGGGTGATCACGAATCGCCCGTCGGTCTCGCGCAGGATTTCGGTGGCGGTGAAACCCTCCCGCATCGGTGCGACCTCCGCGTCCCGCGGGCCGCGCCCGGCCACCGTCACGGTCCAGGCGCGGGCCGGCGGCGTCACCCCCGCCACCCGGTAGGTGCAGGCGGCATCGAGGCCCCGCCCGGATTCGTCGTGCTCGGCCGTGAGCAGCATGCCCTCGCCGATCGCCAGAGGAATCTCGCCCCGGCGTGCATTGACCGCGCGGGCGTAGGGATCGGCACTCAACGAACCGACCTTCGGCCACGCGGTCCAGGCTCCTACCCGGACGCCGCCGAAGGGATAGCCGCCCCGGGTGGCATAATCGGCCGTGACGAGCCCGATTCCCGCGCCGAGAGCCAGGGCGTAGAGCACCAACGTCACGGTCGAGGCCCGGCGCACGCCGCGCCGCAGCACGCCCGCCAAGCGTCCACCGGTTCCGGGGGTATCGCCGGAGCGCCGCTGTCCGGCGGGGGGCGTTCGGGTCTGGTCCGGGCGCAACCGCGCGACCGTCTCGGCCAATGTCATGCGCATGATCGCCGGTTACGGAGTCCCGATGCGGCCGCCGACGGCGCGGGCCCCCTCCGCCACCACGCCGGGCGCGTTCACCGGCTCCAGGGCGGAGGTCTTCTCGGGCGCCTTGGCGGCGGTCTTCTCCACCTGGCGGAACAGGCCGTTCATGCTGCCGATGACCTCGAAGGAGCGCCGGGAGAGCTTGCCGGCCGCACTCGCGGCCGCGTTGACCGGCGCCGCGCTCTGGCCCGACTGCGCCACCGCGCGTCCCGGATCCTTCAGCCCCGGCATCGGCTTGAGTTCGATGCCCTGGTGGGCGACTTCCATCACGTCGTGCCAGGTCATGGCGGGAAGCGAGCCGCCGGTCATCTTGTTGGTGGAGGTGTGATCGTCGTTGCCGAACCAGACGGCACCGACGTAATTGCCCGTGTAGCCGACGAACCAGGCGTCGCGATAGGCGTTCGTGGTGCCGGACTTGCCCGCGACCTTGATCCCCTCCAGCGCCGCGCGCTTGCCGGTGCCTTCCTCGACCACCTTGGTCAGCATGTAGTTCATGTCGGCCACCACCTGGGTCGACAGGACCTGCTGCACCTGCTCGTCGGCGTGGCGGTAGATCACCTCGCCGGACGAGTTGCGCACCTCCATGGCCGCGTAGGGCTTGGCCTTGCGTCCGCCGTTGGCGAACACGGCGTAGCCGGCGGCCTGGTCGATGACGTTCACCTCCGCCGAGCCGATCGGCAGCGAGACGGAATCGGTCAGCTGCGTGGTGATGCCCATGGCGTGGGCGGTCTCGATGATCTTCTTGCGGCCGGCGGCCGCCGCCCTGGCTTCGTGGGAGATGCCCATCGCCTTGCCCAGGGCGATCGAGACCTGGATCGGGATGGTGTTGATGGATTTCGCCACCGCGACCGTGAGCGTCGTGGCGCCCGAGAACGAGCGCCCGTAATTCTGCGGGCACCAATTTCCGATGCAGACGGGCCTGTCGACGACGCGGGTATCCGGGCGGTACAGGCCCGCGGCGAGGCCCGCGGCGTAGACGTAGGGCTTGAAGGACGAACCGGGCTGGCGGAGCGCGTCGGTGGCGCGATTGAACTGGCTCTCGCCGTAATCGGCGCCGCCGACCATCGCCCGCAGGGCGCCGTCGGGATCGAGGATCACCATGGCGGCCTCGTCGACCTCGTACTGGTCGCCGTAGCGGCGCAGGGTGTTCTGCACGGTCTCGTCGGCCCGGCGCTGGATCGTGAGGTCGAGGGGCGTCTTCACGGTGAGGACGCGGTCGCTGCGGAAGCGGCCGGCATCGGCCATCTGCTTGATCTCGCCGAAGGCCCAGTCGAGGTAGTAGTCCGCCGTGATGTCCCGGGTCCGGGTCACCGGCGTCGCGGGATTGCGCAGGGCGGTCTGGATCTGGCCCTCGGTGAGGAAGCCGGCCTCGACCATGTTGTGCAGCACGTCGGCCGCGCGGGCGCGGGCGGCCGGCAGGTTCACGTGGGGCGCGTACTTCGTCGGCGCCTTGAACAGGCCGGCGAGCATCGCGGCCTCGGCCAGGGTGATGTCCTTGAGGGGCTTGCCGAAATAGTAATCCGCCGCCGCCACGGCGCCGAAGGTGCCGCCGCCCATATAGGCCCGGTCGAGGTAGAGCTTCAGGATCTCGTTCTTGGAGAGGTGGCTCTCCAGCCAGAGCGCCAGGAAGGCCTCGTTGATCTTGCGCTCGAGCGAGCGTTCGTTGGTGAGGAACAGGTTCTTGGCGAGCTGCTGCGTGATCGACGAACCACCCTGGGTGTTGCCGCCGCCGCGGGAGTTCGAGACCAGCGCACGGGCGGTGCCGATGGGATCGATGCCCCAGTGCTCGTAGAAGCGCCGGTCCTCGGTCGAGACCAGGGCCTTGATCATGATGTCGGGAAAATCGTCGAGCTTCAGCGAGTCGTCGTGCTTGATGCCGCGCCGCCCGACCTCGGTGCCGTAGCGGTCGAGGAAGGTCACGGCGAGGTCCTGGGCCTTCAGCCAGTTGTCGCTGGTCAGATTGAAGGCGGGCTGGGCCAGGGCCAGCATGAGCACGGCGCCGCCGGTGCCGAGGGTCACCGCCTCGCTCGTCAGGTCGAGGGCGAACCGCTTCCAGCCCCGCACCGAGAACACGTTCATGCGCTCCTGGAAGCGCTCGTAGGTCTCGCCGGCCGAGCGGCCGCCGTCGTACAGGCTGGCGTTCACCCAGGCGTCGAAGGCGAGGGCGGCGTGCTTGATCCGGGTCGTGAGGGAGGTCGCTTTGGGCAGGCGCACCTGAGTTCCAGTCCTTCCGCACCCGGATCCGGCAGGATGCCGGCCCCGCGATCCTACCAACACCCGCGCCCGGCCGCGAGGCTTCGTTGCGAGGAACGCCCGACAAGGGCAAGCGTCCCGCCGCCGCAGGCCGTAACCTGTCGTTAACCTTGATGCCGGAATGGGGCGGGCCGGTGGCGCGCCCGGAGGAACGCCGCGCGTGGCGTCATGCCCTGTGCCGGCAACGCTTGCTCCGGGCTCCGCGTTGCGGCACAGGAGCGGATCACCCGGATTCTCGCCGCTTCCAGCCCAAGGTGTTCCCCATGCGGGACCGCTCGGCCGCGCGTTCCCCGACGCCGCAGGCCTTCCCAGAAACCGCCCGGCCCGAGCCGGCTGCCCCGACCGCGGAGCCGTTCTGGCGGACCAAGAGCCTGGAGGCGATGTCGCCGGCCGAGTGGGAGAGCCTGTGCGACGGCTGCGGCCGCTGCTGCCTCCTCAAGCTCGAGGACGAGGACACGGCGGAGGTCTACCACACCGATGTCGGCTGCACCCTCCTGGACGGCCATGGCTGCCGCTGCCGCGACTATGCGCGGCGCCAGAAGCGGGTGCCCGACTGCGTGCGCCTGACGCCGGAAGCCGTGCGCACGATCCCGTGGCTGCCGCCGACCTGCGCCTACCGCCTGGTCCGCGAGGGCCGCGACCTCCACGACTGGCATCCGCTCGTCTCGGGCCGCGCCGCCAGCGTGCACGAGGCCGGCATCTCCGTGCGCGGCCGGGTCTCGGGCAACGAGGAGGAGTTCACGGCCGACGAGCTCCTCGACCGGATCGTGACCTGGCCCAACCGCACGCCGGACACCGAGGACGAGGCGGAGTAGGCGCGGTCTCAGGCGTCGAACATCGACGCGACCGGGTCCTGGGCGATGATCCGGCGCGCTTCGGCGGCGTCGAGATGCATGCGGGCGATCAGGGCATCGGCCCCGTCGAAGCGTTCCTCGCCCCGGATGTAGCCCAGGAACTCCACCGCGATCGCTTGGCCGTAGAGGTCGCCGGCGAAGTCGAACAGGTTCACCTCGAGGAGCGGCGCGCCGTCGTCGAAGGTCGGGCGCCGGCCGTAGCTCGCGACCCCGTCGTTCACCCGCCCGTCGGGCAGGCGCACCCGCACCGCGTAGATGCCGTGGGCGAGGTTGCAGTCGGCGAGCGCCACGTTGGCGGTGGGATAGCCGAGCGTGCGCCCGCGCTTGTCGCCATGGCGGACCTCGCCGGAGACGAACCAGCGATAGCCCAGGAGCGCGTTCGCCCGCGTCACCGCGCCCTCGGCCAACGCCGCCCGGATCGCGCTCGACGAGACGGGCTCCGCGCCCGCATTCAGGGCGACGGGCGGAATGACGCGGCAGCTCAGGCCCGCCTGCGCGCAGAGGCCGGAGAGCACCGCGGGCGTGCCCTCGCGGCCGCGGCCGAAATGGAAGTCGTGGCCGATGACGACGCCCGCCACCCCGAGATCGCGCACCAGAAGGCCTTCGACGAAGTCGCGCGCGCCGGTCCCCGCCAGGGTGGCGTCGAAGCGGCGCACGATCAGCCCGTCGAGGCCGAGATGCGCGAAGACGATCTCCTTGGCATCCGCGTCGGTGAGCCGGAACATGGGCAGATGCGGCGCGAAATAGGCCCGCGGGTGCGGCTCGAAGGTGAGCGCGACCGCGGGCCGCCCGGCCGCCCGGGCGGTTTCCCGGACGGCGGCGATGAGCGCACGGTGGCCGAGATGCACCCCGTCGAAATTGCCGATCGCCGCGATGGCGCCGGCGATCGCGGGCGGGACCGGCTCGTCCTCGCGGCAGATCGTGAAGCGTCGCTCTCGCGCGGATGTGGCGGGCGGAACGGCGGATTCGTCGCCAGACGACATCGGATCTCGGGAGTTGCAGCGGTCGGGGTCGGAGGCTGTGGCGGCGGAACCTGTCGAAAACCGGTCGGAGGGTCAAGCGCGCGGGCCGAGCGCGGGGGTCGCGCCGCTGGCCGGTGCCGCCCGCCCGCGGCGCCGGGCCTTGGCCGCACGTCGCCCGAGGTAGAGCAGCAGTCCCGTCACCAGGAAGAGCGGCATCAGCAGCGCCGCCACGAGGAAGACCGGCGGACCGAAGAGGCCGAAGATGCGGCCGCTGTGCAGGTCGAGCATGTTGCCGGCGATGCGGACGCCGAGGGGGCGCTCCCCACCGACCTCGCGCACGAGGATGCGCCCGGTGGCCGCCTCGATCCGGGTGTCGTCGCGCCAGCCGTTCCGGTTCTCGGAGCGGATGCGGACGGGTCCGGTCCCTCCGCTCGGCAGGATCAGGGTCGCCCGGGTGAACCGGCCCGCATCCACGGTACGGAAGGCCGTCCAGGCGGCGTCGAGGCTCGGCGCCCCGGGGCTTCCCAGGCCCTCTTCGCGGCGGGCGGCCCGGCCCGGCCCTTCGGCCTTCGCCGCCGCCTCCTTCCGGGCGGACGGCAAGCCGCCGGCGCTGTCCGCCGGCGGCTTGCCGTCCGCCATCCGCGTGATGGTCTCGCCGCGCGTGAGGAGGGCGGTGACGACCTCGCGGTAGCCGTCATAGGACCACCACAGGCCGCTCAGGGCGATCACGAGGTAGACCGGCAGCACCCAGGTTCCGGCCACCGCATGCAGCGACCAGTAGGTCGGCCGGCCCCACTGCCGCAGGCTGGGCTTCAACCAGATGCGGACGGACATCACCTTCGGCCAGCGCAGGTAGAGGCCGGTGCAGAGAAGGACGAGGAGCGCGAGGGTGCTGGCGCCGGTCAAGGTCCGGCCCCAGCCCTTGCCGTCGCCGGGCAGGAGCAGCCAGCGGTGCAGGCGCCGGATCGTGGCGAAGGCCTCCTCCGTCCGTGCCGCGCCCCGCACCGTGCCGTCATGGGGGTCGAGATAGAGGGAGGGCGGGCGCTGGCCGGTGGCTGGGTCGCGCCCGAGGCGCACCATCGCGGCGGTGCCGGACTCGGCCGCGAGCGTGAGGTTCGCCACCGTGTCGGCCCGCTGGGCATGGAAGCGGGCGAGGAGAGCGTCCGGCGAGAGCGGATCTTCCGCCCGGGGCGCGACCCGGATCAGGTCGGCATCGATGGCCTCGCCGATCGCGTCCTCGTAGCTCAGGAGCGCGCCGGTGACGCCCGCCACCGCGAGGACGAGGCCGGCCCCGAGCCCGAGCAGCCAGTGCAGCTGGAACAGGATGGCGCGCAGGTGCCTCACCACGCCACCCGTGCCGTCACGAGGGCCTGGAAGGGTTCGCCGAGCGCCACCAGCAGGTTGCTGCCGCCCGAGGAGGGATAATAGGTGCGGTCGAACAGGTTCTTGAGGTTGAGCTGGAGCGTGGTCGGCAAGCCGTTCACCTGCGTATTGTAGGCCAGGAACGCGTCACAGACGACGTAATCGGGCAGCGTGAAGGTGTTGGCGGCATCGCCCGGCCGGGCGCCGACGTAGCGCGCGCCGAAGCCCGCCTCCAGGAAGCCCGCACCGAGGCGGGTCGCGCCGAACTCGGTCGCCTCGGCGATGGCGCCGAACTGGTGGGTCAGGAAGGCCGAGGCGGTGACCCGCGGGGTGTTCAGGAGCTGCTTGCCGGCCAGAACCGGGTCCTGGGTGACCTCCGCCTGGGTGAAGCCGTAGCTGGCGATCACCGCCCAGTCGGGCAGGATCTGGCCGGCGACGTCGAGTTCGAACCCGCGCGAGCGCACCTTGCCGGCGGTGCTCGCCACGGTGAGGCCGTTGACGACCTGCGTCACCAGCACGTTGGCCTTGTCGATGTCGAACATCGCGCCCGTCACGGTGAGCCCGGCGGCGACGTCCGCCTTCACGCCGACCTCGAAGGCCTCGCCTTCCTCGGGGGGCAGGGCGCCCACGATGTTGGCCAGCGACGTGTTGGGTTTGAAGGACTGCGAATAGCTGCCGTAGAGCGACAGGTTGGGGCTGAGCTTGTAGACGAGGCCGACCCGCGGCAGGGCCCGCACCCCGTCGATGTCGGTATAGGCCACCGCCGGCGTCCCCTTGGCGCCGAACTGGTCGAAGATCTGCGTGCTGATGCCGGCCACCAGGATCCACTGGTCGGTGAGGTGCAGCGAGTCCTGCAGATAGAGGCTGGTATTCACTAAGCGTTCGCGCAGGTTGCTGTCCGCGGGCGAGATCACCGGCACCGCGGCGAGGGTGCCGTAGACCGGTCGGAACGGGTTGAACCCCGCCCGGTTCGGACCCCGGATGATGTCGGGCCGGCCGTAGTCGATGTTCTCGTAGGTCACGCCGGCCAGGAGGTCGTGGCGCAGGCCGAAGGTGTCGAAGCTCCCGGTCAGGTCGAGGCGGGCGACGTGGGCGTTGAAGTCCGCGTTGCGGGTGCCGTCGGCCCGACGGGTGAGGAGGCCGGTGGCCGGGATGTAGGTGACCGGCCGGATCTGGTCCTCGTCGTAGCCGAGATGGGAGTAGGTGTAGCCGAAGTGCAGCGTCCAGGCGTTGTCGAAGCGGTGGTCGACGTCGAGGGTGGCGAGGTGGCTGGTGGCCTCGTGCTGGCTCGAGCGCTCGTCGAAGCGGCGGTCGCGCGGCACCCGCAGGGGGCGCCCGGTGCGCGGATCGAAGATCGTGCCGCGGTCGTAGGGCACGCGGTAATGCCCGAACTCGTAGCCCACCGTCACGGTGGTGTCGTCGCCTTTCCAGGTGAGCGAGGGGGCCACGACCTGCCGGCTGATGTGGCCGAAGTTGCGCCAATAGTCGTAGCTCTGGATGTCGGCCACCATCCGGTAGGCGAGGTTGGTGCCCTCCACGGGGCCGGTGAGGTCGCCCTGGACGAGGCCGCCGCCGAAGCTCGTCCCCGTGAGGTTGAGGGAGCCGTGCGGGGCGAAGTCCGGCCGCTTCGAGACGAGGTTGATCAGGCCGCCCGGATCGGTGATGCCGTAGAGGAGCGAGGCCGGGCCTTTCAGCACCTCGACCCGCTCGATGGCATAGCTGAAGTTCTGCTGCAGCACCGTGCGGCGCCCGTCCCGCAGGATCGAGTCGTCGCGGAAGGTGCCGAAGCCGCGCCGCACCACCGCCTCCTGCGTGCCGCCGACGCTGTTGGTCTGGGCGATGCCGCTGACGTTGCGCAGGGCCTCGTCGAGGGAGGTCACGCGCTGGTCGCGCAGCACCTCGGCGGAGACCACGGCGATGTTGGCCGGCGTGTCGAGGAGCGCGGTGTCCGCGCCCGCACCGAAGGTCGAGCGCCTGGGCTGGTAGCCGACGGTCGAGAGCCCGTTGCCGAGGCCGGCGACGCTGAGTTCCTCGAGGGTGACGGCGGAGGCCTCCCCGTCCGCGGCGCGCTGGGCCTGTGCGGGCGTCCCGGCGGCGAGGAGCAGGAGGAGGCCGGCCGGGAGGGGGAGGCG